>CAMFNC010000164.1 GCA_945965245.1 uncultured Porphyromonas sp.
GCGACGGTTGGGCATACGACATCGGCTTCGGTGGTTTGGATCACGTACTGGCTTCCGGTGAAAACGTAAACATCCTTGTGCTTGATACCGAAGTATATTCCAATACCGGCGGTCAAAGCTCCAAGAGTACGCCCGTGGGTGCCATTGCCAAGTTTGCCGCTTCCGGTAAGCGTGTTCGCAAAAAAGACCTCGGTCTTATTGCCACCACTTACGGTTATGTATATGTGGCTCAGATTGCTATGGGTGCCAATCAGGCACAGACTCTCAAGGCCATCCGCGAAGCCGAGGCTTACGACGGTCCTTCATTGATTATCGCATACGCTCCTTGTATCTCTCACGGTCTGAAAGCCGGTATGGGCAAGAGCCAAATCGAAGAAAAGAAGGCTGTGGAATGCGGTTACTGGCACTTGTGGCGTTATAACCCCACTTTGGAAGCCGAAGGCAAGAACCCCTTCACCTTGGATAGCAAGGAACCCGAATGGGACAACTTCAAAGACTTCCTCAAGGGCGAAGTGCGCTACAATTCACTGATGAAGCTCTTCCCCGCAGAGGCTGACGAACTCTTCCAAGCCTCTTTGGACAATGCCCAATGGCGTTATCGCAGCTACAAACGTTTGGCTGCCACCTCTTGGGTTGAAGAAGTTGCCGAATAATAGATATAAATTAATACTATACATTCACGCTGAAAGACCGGCTACCTCCCGAGATGGGATGGCAGCCGGTCTTTATTTTTTTCTCCGGGGGTATTTTGGCTTACGCACGCAAATATCTCATAACCCTTTGTGTGACAGCAGCTGATTTTTTGTGCATAGATTGGATTTGTTTTATGCACAAACGGCAGGCATTTTATGCATAAAATGAGAGCAAAATGTGCTTGACTTTTCAACATCCACCACATACGCTAATGTCGAACTCATGTTAAATGTGTATTTTTGGGATATGAAAATACAAAAAGGAGATTGGGCGGTAGCGGCAGTAGTGCTGCTCGCCATGGCTTTGATGCTGTCGCCATGGACGGCGGAGGCTTTCGGTGCGCTAACCGCACATCACCCATACGGAATGGGCTTTCTTAAATTTGCCCTGCTTGCCACTATGGGCGAACTCTTGGCAGGCAGATTGGGCACCGGACATTACCGCATCCCCTCTTTTCTTTGGGCGCGTATTCTGATTTGGGGCATCGTGGGCGTGCTCATCGTCTTCAATTTTGCCCTTTACGGTGCCGGTATAGACGGTATTTTTACTGCCGGGCTGCTGCCCGACCTGCATTTGACTGTTTGGCGTGCATTCCTGATTTCAGCATCCATGAACTTTACATTCGGCATCGCATTCATGGCAGGGCATCGCATCAGTGATGCGTGGTTGGAACGCGTGGAACAAGGTAGGGGACGTTCTCTGCATGCTGCCGTACAAAGTGTGGATTGGCATCGCTTTTTCAATTTTGTAGTGGGCAAGACCATCCCCTTCTTTTGGGTTCCCGCCCATACCATCACGTTCCTATTGCCGCCGGCTTATCGGGTGCTGGTGGCAGCCCTGCTCTCCATGGCGTTGGGGTTGATACTTTGCTTCTCTGCTCGCAAGCGATAACATTTCTCTTTTGAACATCGGACCGGATTGGCTTGTTTTCTGTACAAACAGTAAAATACCAAAACGATGATACAGAAAAAATATCAAGTCCGCGGCATGATGTGCGAGGGATGCAGCGGAGCTGTCTGTCGAGTGGTTTCTGCCATACCCGGCGTGACGCAAGCACAAGTGAATCTGACGGAAAAACTTCTGACCGTAACTTTTGATCCAGCTCTTGTTACACCGGAGCATATCGCCCGGGTAATCAGCGATGCCGGTTATGAAATGATACACTAAACGTCTCCCCTATTCCTTATGAATACATCAGAATTGCAGCGCATCTACCCGGTGGTGGGGATGCGCTGTGCTGCTTGTGCCGTAAACGTGGAACGAGCCGTGCGTAAGGTGCCCGGCGTATCCGATTGTAGTGTGGTGCTCTCGGAAAACAGTCTTAGCGTGCGGTATACTGCCGATGAAATTTCGCCCCGGTTGCTGCGGGAAGCCGTCCGTGCCATCGGCTTCGACCTGCTGATAGACGATGCAGAGGCCGACCGGTTGCGTCGCATTGAGGAGCAGGAACTGCACGAATTGCAAGTCATGCGTCGCGATATGACGCTCTCGTGGCTTTTTTCTGCAGTGTTGATGCTGCTCATGTTCGTCCCCGTTCATCCCACCGTACTCAGACATACGGCTATGCTGCTGTTGGCACTGCCGGTATATGCCCTGTTCGGGCGCAGCTACCACCTCAATGCTTTTCGGCAGATACGCCACGGTATCACTTCCATGGACACGCTGGTTTCCCTGAGTACCTCCATTTCATTTCTGTATAGTCTGGTTATCTTCGTTTTGGGGATAAGCGGTGTGATACCGTTGCCCCACCATCTCTATTTCGATGCTTCTGCCATGATTATCACTTTTGTGCTCACCGGCAAGTTTTTGGAAAAGCGTGCCACCCGTAACACCGGTAGTGCCATCCGACAATTGATGGGATTGATGCCGCACGAAGCCTTAGTGGTGCGTGAGGGGTGCGAAGAATTGGTGCCGCTGAGGCACATCCGCCCCGGCGATGTGGTGCGCGTGCGTCCGGGCGAACAAGTACCGGTGGACGGTATAGCCCTTGAAGGCGTGAGCAGTGTGGACGAAAAGATGATAACCGGTGAACCGCTGCCAGTGGATAAAACTGCCGGCAGTGTGCTCTATGCCGGTACGGTCAATGGGCGTGGCGTGCTCACAATGCGTACCGAAAAGGCCGGTGCAGATACTCTGCTCGGTGAGATTATCCGACACGTGCGCGAGGCGCAGGCGGACAAAGCCCCCGTGCAGCGCATGGCAGACCGGATAGCCGCCATATTCGTTCCCGTTGTCTTGGTAATTGCCTTGTTCACCTATGCCGCTTGGCGCATTTGGGGTGGTACAGAGGGCAATGCCTTAGGCTTGCTCTGTGCCATATCCGTGCTGGTCATCGCTTGTCCGTGTGCCTTGGGGTTGGCCACGCCCACAGCCTTGGTGGTGGCTATCGGACGTGCAGCCCGAAATCATGTTCTGATTCGCAATGCCACTGCGCTGGAGCAACTGGCACGGGTGGATACCGTGGTTTTGGATAAAACCGGCACGCTGACCGAAGGCAAACCGGTGGTCAGTGAAATGCTATGGCAGTGTGCAGAGGCAGAGCGACTGCACTATCAATCCCTGCTCTATGCGGCAGAAACCCAAAGCACCCATCCGTTGGCTTCGGCGGTGTGTGAAGCTGTGCAAAGTGCATGGCCCACGGGATATGCCATGCCACAGCTGTCGGATTATGTGAATGAACCGGGGCAGGGCATCTCTTTTACTCACGGTACACATCGTTACCGCATCGGCAACGAGGCTTTTGCCTCTTCGCCGCTCGTTCGCTGGGAGCATGAGCCGCAGCCTGCCGCCGCTCTCATTTATTTGAGTGAGGATGGAAATCCGGTGGCCCGCCTCTCCGTAACCGATACTTTGCAGGAGCGTAGTGGCAAGGCGGTGGCTGCCTTGCAGCGTGCAGGTCTGCGTGTGGTGATGCTGACCGGCGACCGCCCCGAAAGTGCGGCATGGGTGGCAAACGAAGTGGGCATCGGCGAATACCATGCCGGCATCTTGCCGGAGGATAAAAGAAATTTTGTGCGCACGCTGCAGCATCAGGGACATCGGGTTCTGATGGTGGGCGATGGTATCAACGACTCTTCGGCTCTATCGGAAGCATACGTCAGTGTGGCCATGGGGCAGGGTAGCGATATTGCCAAAGAAACCGCCATGATTACACTGGTGCGCCATGATTTGGGGCTGATAGCCAGAGCTTTTCGTCTATCCGGAGCCACCACCCGCATTATCCGCCAAAACCTCTTTTGGGCATTGATATACAATCTATTGGCCATCCCCATAGCGGCAGGCATTTATTACTCCGCTTTCGGTTGGCTGCTCAATCCGGCATTGTCGGGTGCAGCCATGGCGTTGAGTAGTGTTTGTGTGGTGGGCAATAGCCTTCGTCTTCGTGGCGTTCGGATATAGTACGTAGTCCGAATAATTGTTTTCTTAGGAGAAATAATCTATTTTTGCCGATACGTAATATCTCTTTGTAAAATCATTAAAGACAAATTAATCATGAACATGAAATCCGTAATTTATTCTTGGTTGGTTCTTTTTCTGATAACCTGCGCCGGTCAGGCTGCCAATACTCATCAACTCCCCCGTCCGGAAAAACTCATTGTCAAGTCGTGGTACAAAAAAATGGCGGAATTGGAATTGGAAGACACCGAACCCCTGAAGTACATGCAAATGGACGTGAATTTCGATGGAGAGCCGGAGATAATAGTGCTCGGTCGCGGTGGATATGGTCCCCAAGCCATATTGGTATTCAAGCCATCGGCAGACAGTCTGATGTGCATAAACGAACTGATAGACGGCTATGATGATATCGGTTATGCGCCGGGCGGATTTGAATTTAAGATTCACGACAATCATGACGGACCCGAAGAGCGGCATATTAGTACTTATTTTAACCGTTTCGTCAATGGAGAAATGGTTTTGAACGGAGTTTCTGTCATGACGATTCGTTGTGGCGAAGAAGAGAATGATGTGTCGTATGACTGTTCGATTGTCGATAGGGTGATTCCATGGGAGAAATACCGATGCTTGGTGCCGGAACCTAAAAACCGGTTATACGAATTAGCCGGTAACTCCAAAAATTGGAAATCCTTTACCGTTTCCACGGCACGACCGAAGTAGCAACCCTCCCGGTGCCGGAAACGTGCCACGTGGTTTATTTCGGAAAAATAACTAACTTTCGGATTGTAAAGGATAGAGTTCCGAGGTGTCTGCCCATCCGCTGAGCAAATGGGCAGGTGTTTCGGGGCTTGTTTTTTACCCTTGAACGAAACAAGAAATAGTAAAAAATCTAAAGCAATAGAACTATGGCTTACAGTTATATGACCCAACAGGGGTACGACAAAATCATGGCGGAAATCAATGAGTTGGAGGGTGTGCAACGCCCCGAAATTTCACGCCAAATAGCCGAGGCACGCGACAAAGGCGACCTGAGTGAAAATGCAGAATATGATGCAGCTAAAGAGGCGCAGGGTATTCTGGAGGCGAAAATAGCCCAACTAAAGGGCTTGATAGCCAATGCACGCATCATTGACGAATCGCAGGTGCAGACCGATACGATACAAATCCTGAACAAGGTAACCATCCGAAATGTGAAAAACGGCGCACAGATGGCATACACGCTGGTATCGGACTCGGAAGCCAATCTGAAAGAGAATAAGATTTCGGTCAATACACCCATAGCACAAGGACTGATGGGGCACCGTGTGGGCGATGTGGTGGAAATCAAAGTGCCCGGCGGTCTGATGAATTTCGAAATCGTGGATATATCCATCTGATATCAACCTCCAATAACAATAATCAATTATGGCTACAATTTTCAGTAAAATAATGGCAGGCGAAATCCCCTGCCACAAGATTGCAGAAACGGATCGGTATTTTGCTTTCTTGGATATTAATCCCGTGCAAATGGGACATACTTTGGTGGTGCCCAAACTAGAAAAAGATTATATCTTCGACCTCGAAGACGACTATCTGGCCGAAATGATGGTCTTTGCCAAAAAAATAGCTCGTGCACAGAAAAACGCTATTCCCTGCCTGCGCATCGGTGTGGCGGTAATCGGTCTGGAAGTGCCTCATGCACATGTTCATCTGGTGCCGCTGACGCAAGAGGGCGATTTGGATTTCAGGAAACCCAAGATGAACCCGACCCAAGAGGATTTGGCCGAAACCGCCGCCAAAATCCGCACAGCATACGAACAACTATAAAAAGACAACCATTGTATGAAGATTGCCATCATTGGAGCCGGATATGTGGGGCTGGTCAGTGCTGCCTGCTTTGCCGAAATGGGTATCATGGTGCATTGTGTGGATGCGGATGTAAGCAAAATAGAACGCCTCAGACGTGGCGAAGTGCCCATTTATGAGCCGGGATTGGAAGAACTGATTGCTTCTAATGCCGCTGCCGGCCGATTGCTCTTTCACACCGATATAGCCGATGTTATCCATCAAGGGGTGCAGATGGTATTCATAGCCGTGGGCACTCCGCCGGAGGAAGATGGTCGTGCCGACCTATCGCATGTATTGGACGTGGCCGCCACCATAGGGCGGACTTTGGAGCAATATTGTCTGGTGGTGACCAAAAGTACGGTGCCGGTGGGCACGGGCGAACGCATCCGCCGGGTTATTTGTCAGGAGTTGGAGCAGCGTGGGGTGGAGGTGGAATTCGACATCGCCTCCAATCCCGAATTTCTGAAAGAGGGCGATGCCATCCAAGACTTCATGCGTCCGGAACGAGTGGTGGTGGGCGTTGATAGCGAGCGGGCACGCCAATTGATGACCCGGCTCTATAAGCCCATGATGCTGCACCAGTTCCGTGTGCTCTTCATGGACATTCCCTCGGCAGAAATGACCAAGTATGCTGCCAATGCTATGCTGGCCACCCGCATCAGTTTTATGAACGATGTGGCCAATCTGTGCGAAAGAGTAGGAGCGAATATTCATCAGGTTCGTTTGGGTATCGGTTCGGATAGCCGTATCGGTCGCAAATTTCTCTATGCCGGATGTGGCTATGGAGGCAGTTGCTTCCCCAAAGATGTACGTGCACTAATCCATACCGCTGCCGAACATGACTATCGGATGCGAGTATTGGAAGCCGTGGAAGAGGTGAACCGACAGCAAAAGGAAGTGCTATTTGAAAAATTTGATTGTCATTTCGGTGGCAAAACGGAAGGGCGCACAACTGCTGTCTGGGGATTGGCGTTCAAACCCGGCACGGACGATATGCGCGAAGCTCCTGCTCTGGTGCTGATAGACCAACTACTTCGCCACGGATGCCGGGTACGGGTATATGACCCCATTGCTATGGATGAAGCTCGGAGAAGGTTGCCCAATCATCCCAATCTGCATTATGCCACAGATATTTATGATGCGGTTCAAGGGGCAGATGTGCTCTTCCATGTGACCGAGTGGAAGGAATACCGAATGCCGGATTGGCGACGGGTATATGATGTCATGCAGACGCCTCTACTCATTGACGGACGCAACGTATTCGACGAAGGTCCGCGTGAAGCCGGGCTTACTTTGCTGGGGATAGGCTGTTAATTGGCGTAGAATGATTATTTTAGCAGAACCTATCAAACAATCGAAAAAAATGAGAACATCTGTACTGATTAGCCGGGGGATGATGAGTGCATGGGTATGCGCTCTCGTTCTCTTATTCTCGTCTTGTTCGTTGATGAAATACCAACCTCGGTACTTTGTGACGGGCAATGGCTCTACGCTCACAGACCTCAAAAAAATCAATGCTCGAATAAATAACATCCAATTGGGCATGAGTCCGCAGCAGGTGCGCCAAATCATGAATGCGCCAGAGATGCGAAGCTTAATGGAGGATGCAAATGGTGTGTGCATCGAAACATGGAGCTATTCTGTGGTGAAACTCCAAAATCAATACAATGATGTGGTGGAATACATCCTGCGATTCGAGAACGACAAATTGGTTTCGATGGACTCGCACAAATACATCAAACCGGATAAACCGGGCATTTTCGTGCCGGCTCCTTATATCAATTCTACAACAACTGTAAGTAAATAACATAACACGTATATGCAACCAAACGAAGAGCTATTGAAAGAGGTGCGCCTGAAAGCGCAAGAATGGCTGGGCGAACAGTATGACGCCGAAACACGGGCAGCCGTGCAAGCCATGTTGGACAATGAAGATGCCACCGAATTGGTGGATTCATTTTATAAAGATTTGGAATTCGGCACCGGAGGACTGCGCGGTATCATGGGCGCAGGCTCCAACCGCATGAACCGCTATACCGTGGGTGCAGCCACGCAGGGGCTTTCCAATTACCTAAAGCATGAATTTGCCGGACAGGACGAAATCAAAGTGGTCATCGGTTATGACTGTCGGAATAACAGTCCGCAATTTGCCGATATAGCCGCTCATATCTTTGCAGCCAACGGCATCCACGTTTATCTGTTCGATAAACTGCGTCCCACTCCCGAAATTTCATACGCCATTCGCGCATTGGGATGCCAAAGCGGTGTAATGGTTACGGCCTCGCATAATCCCAAGGAGTATAACGGCTACAAGGCTTATTGGTCAGATGGTGCGCAAATCATCGCTCCGCACGACCGCAATATCATTATTGAGGTAAACAAAATCCGCCAAGTAAATGACATCAAATTTGATGGCGATGACAAGTATATCCACATGCTGGGCGAGGAGATGGATGCTCGGTTTATTGAGTCGGTCAAGGGACTGTCGCTTTCGCCCGAAGCCATCCGCAATCATCACGACATCGGTATCGTATATACACCCATTCACGGTACAGGCGTGGTGATGGTGCCGCGTGCACTGCGTGCCATTGGTTTTAGCAATATCATCAATGTTCCGGAGCAGGATGTGGTGAGCGGCAACTTCCCCACCGTGGATTCGCCGAACCCCGAAAATCCTGAAGCCATGACTTTGGCTCTACGCCGTGCCCAAGAAACCGGTGCACAATTGGTTTTGGCTTCCGACCCCGATGGTGATCGTCTGGGTGTGGGTCTGCGCAATGACCGTGGCGAAATCACACTGATTAACGGTAACGAAATCTGCATGCTGATGACTTACTACTCCATCATGCGTCGTAAAGAACAGGGCGACCTGCGAGCCAATGACTATATGGTTAAAACGATTGTAACCACAGAACTGATTCGTGAGATAGCCGACCGCAATCACGTTACACTGCACGATTGCTATACGGGCTTTAAGTGGATAGCCGATGTGATTCGTCAAAATGAAGGTAAAAACCGCTATATCGGCGGTGGCGAGGAGAGTTACGGTTTCTTATGGGAAGACTTTATCCGTGACAAGAGCTCGGTATCGGCATGCTGTATGTTTGCAGAGATGAATGCCTGGGCGTTGGATAAGGGTATTACGCTGTATGAAATGCTTCGTCAGATATACTGTGAATACGGCGTGTATGGCGAAAAAGGTATCAGTGTGGTGCGTACCGGTAAGTCCGGTGCCGATGAAATAGAGGCTATGATGAAGAACTATCGCAATAATCCCATGCAGACCATTGATGGTAGCAAGGTAATCGAACGCAAAGACTTTGCCAAACTCGAAGGTTATGACCTTATTTCCGGCGATGTATTTACTCTGAATATGCCTACGACGAGCAACGTATTGCAATTCTTTACAGAAGATGGTACAAAATTGAGCATCCGACCTTCGGGCACGGAACCCAAAATCAAATACTACATCGGAGTGCGTCAGAAAGCTGTCAATTTGGACGATGTGGCAGAAGCACGCCGCAGATGTGATGAAAAACTGGCTCGCATCTGCAAAGAACTCAATCTTTAAAATATTTATAGGTGTCTGCACAACCCTTTGATATAGGGTGGCAGACACTTTTTTCTTTATATACATTTATGGAAGACAATTTGGTCCAAACGCCCCCGGAAGACTTCGAGATGGTAGCCAAAACACTCTTTGGACTGGAAGAGGTGCTGGCAGAAGAATTGCGTGATTTGGGCGCACGCGACATCGAAATCGGACGACGTATGGTCAGTTTCCGAGGTGATAAAGAAATGCTCTACCGTGCCAATCTGCATCTGCGCACGGCACTGCGCGTGCTCAAACCCATTCATACCTTCCGAGCCACAGAACCCGATGCCATTTACGAACAGCTCAAACGCTTTGATTGGACCAAGGTAATGACCTCGTCCACCACCTTTGCCATAGACAGCGTGGTGTATTCCGAGCACTTTACACATAGTGCTTTTGTGGGTTACCGTGCCAAGGATGCCATTGTGGATTTCTTTATGGAGCGCGAGGGCATACGCCCTTCGGTACGACTCAATAATCCTACCTTGTATATAAACCTGCATATCTCGCACGACCAAGTTACGTTATCGTTGGATAGCTCCGGTGAGAGTCTGCACAAACGTGGTTATCGCGTGGCACAGACACCTGCCCCGCTCAATGAGGTATTGGCTGCCGGTATTCTGCTCAAGGCTGGTTGGAAAGGACAATGTGACTTGCTGGATCCCATGTGTGGTTCGGGCACATTTCTCATCGAAGCTGCTCTGATAGCCACCGGAACGGCTCCGGGACTATGCCGCAAAAGTTTTGCTTTTGAACAGTGGCAGGACTTTGATGCCGAACTGTTTAACCGCGTTTACAATGACGATAGTCGTGAGCACGACTTCGAACATTGCATCTATGGCTCGGATATTTTGCACGAAGCCATTCGTGCAGCTGAATCCAATGTGAAGCAATCCGGCATGGGCAAATATATCAATTTGAAAGTCACTCCCCTCCAAGAACGTGAAGCTGCCACCGGAGCTATGCTTATAGTGATGAATCCACCTTATGGCGAACGTCTGAAATTGGACGAAGCCGAAACGGTTTATAGTATGATTGGGGCACAATTGAAACACAATTATGCTGGTAGCCAAGCGTGGGTATTGGGCTATAAGACCGAACACCTCGAAGCCATCGGACTGAAACACTCCACACGTGAAAAGGTGATGAACGGAGCTTTGGAATGCGAATTGCGTGCATACGACCTTTTTGCCGGTAAGCATAAAGAATATAAGGCACAGGGTGAGCGTCCGGAGCAAGAACACAAATCTTTTCAACGAGAAAAAGAGAAACATAAGCCTTTCCGAAAAGAGGGTGGTGAACGCAGACCCTTCCGCAGAGAAAAGGGTGAGCGCCAGTCTTTCCGAAAAGAGAATTTCGATGATCCGGATTTTAGGAAGAGAAAAGACTCACGAGATGAACGATTTGAACGTAAAAAACCGGCTCCAAAAGCAGGTGGACTTTGGCCAAAAGATCGATTCAGAAAGATCGAAGATCGCAATAAAACCCGCTTTCAAGTATTCAGAGCCGACGAAGATAAAACCACAAATAAAGATTAACAGCTAACCAATGAAAAAGAACGTAAAAATCCTAATTCTACTTTGCACCTTGATAGGAGCCTCACTGCACATGAATGCACAAGAAAAAAAAGATCGTCGCGTCTATACACTAGAAGAGTGCATTCCCGGTGGGCGTGATTTTTATAAGACCTACCCGGCCTATCTGTCCCAAATGCAGTGGCTGGGAAATCAATATGTTTATGCCAAGGGGGCTACACTGATGGGCGGAAGCATGGGCAAAGCCGTTAAGGAAACCCCGGTGATGAGCGCGGCGGATATCAACGCGTTTTTGCCCACAGAACATAAATTACCCCGCACGGATTACTTTCCCGGTCTGGATATGGTGGATGCCAAGAGTGGTATCGCTATGATAACGTTGCCCAAAGCCACTTGTCTGGTCAATCTGACAGAGCGCAAGACCTTGGCAGTATTTCCTCATATAGCCCAAGTGGCAGCTTCGGAGTGGAATGCCAAGCACACAATGCGTGCCCTGGTTATCAATCATAACATCCGTCTTCAAGCTGCCAATCAGACCGAAAAAGAACTGACTGTCGTGACGAAAGATGGTAACGAAGCTCTGGTCTATGGCGAGTCTGTTCACCAGCGCGAATTTGGTATTGAAAGTGGGCTTTTCTGGAGTCCTGATGGCCAAAAACTGGCATTCTATCGCATGGATCAAAGTATGGTGGAGCCTTATCCCATAGTAAATGTTCGCCTGCGCAAGGCTGCTACCGAACCCATTCGTTATCCTATGGCAGGTATGCCCAGTCATCACGTTACCGTGGGTATATATGATGTGGCTTCCGGTCAGACTGTTTATCTGAAAACAGGCGAACCGAAAGAGAAATTCCTGACCAATCTGAGCTGGAACCCCGATGGCAAAACGCTTTACATTGCCGAGGTCAATCGCGCCCAGACCGATAGCGAACTGAAAGCATACGATGCTGCTACCGGCGAATGCACCCAAACGCTCTTTATCGAGCATGATGATAAATACATCGAGCCGCAGCACGGTATGGTTTTTGTGCCCGGTAAGTCTGACCAATTTATTTGGCAGAGCCGTCGCGATGGTTGGAGCCACCTCTACCTCTACCGAACCAATGGCAAACTTATTCGCCAAATCACACATGGCGATTGGGAGGTTATGGATTTGCTTGGCTTCGATGCTTCAGCCAAAAAAATATTTTTCACTTCCACGGCAGCTTCACCCCTCCAACGCCGATTGTATGCCGTGGATCTTACGGGCAAGAACTTCCGGGATTTGACTCCTGAAAAAGGTGTTCACCGTCCACAGCTCTCGCCGGATAGAAAATTCTTTATTGACCAGATGCAATCTCCCACGGTGCCCCGCCGCTATGATTTGCGCAGTACCGATGGCAAGCAAAGCTTAACGCTATTCACCGCACCCAATCCCGATGAAGATTACGATATGCCAGAAATCGAAACCGGTACGCTGACGGCCAACGATGGCAAAACTCCACTGCACTACATGATGGTTAAACCCCTCGATATGGAGCCGGGCAAGAAATACCCCGTTATCGTGTATGTGTATGGAGGTCCTCACGCCCAAATGCTGAGCGAAGGATGGCATAGCGGAGCCAGTGGATGGGATCTCTATCAGGCGCAACATGGCTATGTAATTTTCACCTTGGATAACCGCGGTTCTGCCAATCGGGGCGCAGCCTTCGAACAAGCTATTCACCGCCGTGTGGGTGAAGTGGAGATGCAAGACCAAATGACCGGCGTGGAATATCTGAAATCACTGCCCTTTGTGGATGCAGACCGCATTGGAGTGCATGGCTGGAGCTATGGCGGTTTTATGACCACCAATCTGATGCTTACCCATCCCGATGTATTTAAGGTGGGTGTGGCAGGCGGTCCCGTAATCGACTGGAGTTTGTATGAAATCATGTATGGTGAGCGCTATATGGATACACCTCAGGAAAACCCCGAGGGCTATAAAAACGCTAATCTACTGCTGCGCGCCGGTAATTTGAAGGGTCGCCTTTTGCAAATTCATGGCGACATAGATCCGGTGGTGGTTTGGCAGCACAGTTTACTCTTCCAGCAAGCCTGCGTACGCAATAATACCTATCCGGATTACTTTATTTATCCAGGTCACGAACACAACGTGATGGGACATGACCGTGTGCACTTGCATGAAAAAATCAATCGTTATTTCAGAGATTACTTATGAAAATACTCCTATTAGGTTCCGGAGGACGCGAGCATGCCTTGGCTTGGCAGATAGCACGCAGCGAACAGACCGAACAACTCTTTATAGCCCCCGGTAATCCGGGTATGGAGTCCTTGGGCACAGTGCTTCCGCACATGGGAGTGAATGATTTTGAAGACATCAAGCGCTTTGTCATCGAAGAGCAAATCGAGCTTTTGGTGGTGGGGCCGGAGGAGCCTTTGGTAAAAGGACTGGTGGATTTTCTGCACGACAGTTCGGAGTTGAGGCATCTGCCCATTGTGGGGCCGAATGCTTCCGGGGCACAATTGGAAGGGAGCAAGGATTGGAGCAAGGCTTTTATGCAGCGATACAACATCCCTACCGCCCGATATGCCACTTTTACGGCCGATACGCGTGCCGATGCTCACAGTTTCCTTGCCTCACTTCGTCCTCCCTATGTGCTCAAAGCTGATGGGCTGGCAGCAGGCAAAGGCGTAATCATTGTGCCCACGCTGTCCGAAGCGCAGACCGAATTGGACGAGATGCTCGACGGTCGCTTTGCCTCGGTCGGAGCCAAAGTTCTCATCGAAGAATTTCTCTCCGGCATTGAGTGTTCGGTATTCGTGGCCACAGATGGGCATGACTATCGCATCCTGCCGGTGGCCAAAGATTACAAGCGTATAGGCGATGGCGATACCGGCCCCAATACCGGTGGTATGGGAGCCGTATCACCCGTACCTTTTGCAGACGAAACCTTCATGAGCAAGGTAGAGGAACGCATCGTGCGCCCCACCCTTAGCGGATTGCGTCGCGAACATATCGACTACCGCGGATTTATTTTCGTGGGATTGATGAATGTAGGTGGCGAACCCTATGTGATAGAATATAATTGTCGTATGGGTGACCCCGAAACCGAAGTGGTAATGCTGCGCATCCAAAGCGATTTTGTGGAGTTGCTCCACCGCATGGCCATCGGTTGGTTGGGTGACTACCAACTGCACACAGACCCGCGTGTCGCTGCCACTGTGATATTGGTATCCAAAGGCTATCCCGGTAATTATCCTAAAGGTTTGCCCATCACATTGCCCTCCGAAGGAACAGATACCATACTCTTCCATGCCGGTACCAAATATACAGAAGACGGTCGATTGGTTACCAATGGCGGACGTGTTTTGGCCGTGACCAGCTATGGCAGTACCCGCGAGGCAGCCCTCCGGCGTAGCTATACCGTGGCTTCACAGATTCTTTTTGAAGGGAAGAACTATCGTCACGACATCGGACATGATTTAGAGAATATATAATCAAGAATATCCCATACCACCATTATGTTTGGCAGACGAACCAATTCGCTTTATACCAATCCTGCACACCGATTGCGTGGCTTGCCATTTTTGAGCTGGATTATCGCATTAGGCATTCTCGGCCTGCGTTCCTATCTCATGCCCGAAGCCATAGACTCGCATCCCGATGATGCACGATTGCTCTTTACGCCTTGGCATCCCTGGGTGCGGGCGACACTTTGGATAGCCTTTGCCGTGAGCACCTATATGCTGTCGCTACGCTATGTGCTGCTGTCGCCTCCGTCACGCCGATTGGCACTGTATGTGCAGCCGTTGCTTTTGCTCTGTCTGCCGGGTTCGTTGGCGCAAACAGCCTGTTTGTTGCTCTCCATTCTGATAGTATCCACTTTATTCGATTTGTATCAGAATCCGCAAGGTGCATTGCCGGCTTTCCACAACGGACTCATATTGGGAATAGCCGTATTGCTCTCGCCCTCCATTATCTATTCGCTGGTCACGGTACCCTTTTTGTTCTATCTGCTTCGCTGTCTCTCGTGGCGCAATTTGGGAGCTTGGTTTGTGGGATTGATAACCGTGCCGTTTCTTGTGTTGCCTCCCCTCATTGTTTTATCTCCATTGGGTATGGGCACTATGTGGATGCAATATTTCATGGCGAGCATATCGCCCGATTGGCTCTGGTTGCATTTCCCTTGGCAGGGCTCTTGGTGGCATTATGCTCCGGCATTGCCCATTCTGCTTTATCTGATATCCATCCCTGCGCTGCGTGCCAATTATCTGGACGATAAACTCAGTACCCGGGTGCGTATGACGGCCCTCAGTCTGCTTGCCTTTTTCTTCCTATTGCTTTCCGTTGTCAGTGGCGGTTCTTATAATGGATATTTCATGCTCATCGCCCTATCGGTGAGCATGTTGTCTGGGCTTATGCTCTCGCATCTGCGTGGGCGAGCCTTGCCTATAGCCTTGCTGTTTATCACGGCAGCCGCCGTCTTCTTCGGCATCGGACCCGTGTTTTCATGAATAATGGCAAACATTCCATAATGCCGGGTGGGTATACGAGCGATTATTCTCTTGAAGCCTTGCGGTATTCCGAGGGGGTCATGTGTTCGAAGGTCTTGAATATGGCGTTGAATGTCTGGCGACTGCCAAAACCGGAGTTTTTGCATACCACATCTATTTT
>CAMFNC010000165.1 GCA_945965245.1 uncultured Porphyromonas sp.
CAATATGAGAGGGTAAATACAGGTAAGCTTCGTGCGTCAGCAAAGTCCTCCTTTGGAGGAAGTGGCACATGAAGCCAGAAGGGCAAATGTGACGGAGGTGGTATCTGGCAAAAGCCTTGTTTTACGACTCGGTACCACCCCCGTTGCGCGCCAATGGCGCACAACGACCCCTCCCAAGGGGCATTTAACCTTTGAATGATAATGTAACGGATATATGATGAAGAAACTGAAAGTTACGGAAATGAGGCGGTTGGATGTAGCCGCATTCCAACAAAGCCATAAACTGCCTATCAGCGTGATACTGGACGATGTGCGCAGTATGAACAATGTGGGGGCAGTGTTCCGCACGTCGGATGCTTTTCGTCTTACGGAGGTTTATCTGTGCGGCATCACCGCCACTCCTCCGCATCCCGATATTCATAAAACGGCTCTGGGCGCAGAGGATAGTGTATCGTGGCAATACTTCGATACTGCCGTGGAAGCAGTTATTTGGCTGAAACAAAAAGGATGTCGAGTATATGCGTTAGAACAGGCGCACGGCAGCACTTCGCTGGAGCAATTTGTGCCTCAAGCGGAACAAGCCTACGCGCTGGTGCTGGGCAACGAGGTCAAGGGAGTGAAGCAAGAGGTGGTCAATCTGTGCGATGGCTGCATTGAGATACCGCAATTCGGCACCAAACATTCGCTCAATGTGAGCGTGGCGGCCGGCATAGCCATCTG
Source organism: uncultured Porphyromonas sp. (assembly GCA_945965245.1). Classification (GTDB taxonomy): domain Bacteria; phylum Bacteroidota; class Bacteroidia; order Bacteroidales; family Porphyromonadaceae; genus Porphyromonas. Next base: position 721 of record CAMFNC010000165.1, read on the forward strand.
GCAGATGGCCGCACCGTTATTGACCCGGTTGAAATCCGACAGTCATGAATAACGATACTCTGTCCACTGATGTGACGGAAGATGGCAGTCTGACACTCTTCAGTCCTGCGGCCGGCGAACATTACCACTCCACCCACGGAGCTATGACGGAGAGCCGGCACATCTTTCTGGGATTAGGTTTCTGCCATTTTGTTTCTTCCCGACAAGCGCATGAGGTTTGTGTATTGGAGGCAGGATTGGGCACAGGGCTGAATGCTCTGCTCACTCTGTTGGAGGCAGTGCGTTGTGGCATCCACACCACCTATTATACTTACGAATTATATCCGCTTACGGATGCTATCTATCGTCAGTTGCACTTCGATGTGCCCGGCTGCTCCGAAGCGGACGATTGGTTTCTACAGATTCACACAGCGGAGTGGAACAGCCCGGTATCACTCCATCCCTTATTCACTTTGGTTAAAATACATGCCGACTTGACCGCTGCCACCCTACCTCAAAATGTGCAGGTGGTCTATTGGGATGCTTTCTCACCTGAAGCACAACCAGAACTCTGGAGCGAAGAACTATTGGCACGAGTGAGCCGGCACTGCTTGGCAGGAGCGGTGCTGACCACCTATTGTGCAAAAGGAGAGGTGCGGCGGCGATTGGAGCGTTGCGGATTTTCCGTGGAACGCATGGCAGGACCTCCGGGCGGTAAACGCGAGGTTTTGCGTGGCATACGCCACGATGGTTTACATTGTGCTCCGAAGGGAAAACCTTAACTTAGTGCCTGCAATATCGAACTACTATTTATGTTTTTTGAACGCTTTATAGCCGGAAGGCTGTTGCATAGTGTAAACGAGCACGGACGCACCGGAATACGTCCGATGATTCGTCTTACCATTACCGGCATAGCCATCAGCCTATGTGTGATGCTACTTTCGGTAAGTATCATGCAGGGTTTCAAAGCCGAAGTAAAGGGGCACGCATACAGCCTGTCGGGGCGCATGACGCTCTATCCTTATGGCGCCGGCATAGATGGTAACGAAAAAAGCATAACGCTATCGCCCGAGCTAAGGCAGTTGGTGTTATCCATCCCCCAAATCACAGATGCCACTCCCGTGGTACGACAAGTTGGTGTACTCAAAACGGATAGCACATATTTGGGCATGCAACTCATGGGCATAGACTCGCTGCTGCCGGCGGATTTCTTTCGCAAAAACATGCGTATGGGGCATTGGAACGCTCTCTTTGCTCCGCATGAAGGGGTAACTCCTATATTGCTACCCAAAGCAGTAACGGATTTGCTGGAGCTGAACTTGGGTGATAAAGTAAAAATCTATTTCATGGGCAGTAAGATACGCGTGCGCCCTTTCGAAATCGTGGGCATCTATGAGTCGGGCACTACTGCCGAAAAGTCCATGGCTTTCTGTCCGCTACGCCTCTTGCAGCGGACAAACGGTTGGGCAGAAAATCAGTTCAGTGCACTGGTGCTGAATACGAAGCCCGAAGCCTCTGTGGAAAAAGTCTGTGAAGAGGTAATTGCCACGCTGCAAAGTAATCCCAAGGTAATCGGTAATCAGGAGATGGGCATCAATACGGCGGAGGAATTATATCCCGTTATCTTCGGATGGTTGGATATGCTGGACGGCAACGTGGCTCTGCTGATGGTGCTAATGCTTCTGGTGGCAGGTTTTACCATGATCACGGGGTTGATTATCATGGTGCTGAATCGCACGCAACTCATCGGCATACTGAAAGCATTGGGAGCCGACAATCGCTCGGTACGCAATATCTTTATGCGCCTCTCGGCTGTATTAGTAATCAAAGGATTGTTATGGGGTAATGCTGCGGCTTTGTTGCTCTGTTTGATACAGCACAATACGCACATTATCAAACTGAATCCCGAAACTTATTTCATGGATGCCGTTCCCATCCACATTCATCTGCCTGTCTGGCTCGCCATCAATGTGGGAGCTGTGGTCTTGATTTTACTGATTGTGTGGGGACCTACTCGCATTATTGCCCGCATTCGTCCTTCGGACACCATGCGCTTCGAATAATCGCTACAAACACAAAAAGCCTCGCCACGGCATCGTATCCGTTGGCGAGGCTTTTGGGGATATTGGAGTGTGCTTAGCGTAGTCCGTTAAGGTAGGCAGCCGTGGGCATAGCTTTTTTGCCCATGGGTTGTATGGTCAGCAGGCGCAATATATCCGTGCCGCAAATCACATCCAGATGTTTGTCATTTACCAGCACCGTGCCGGCAGATATATCGGTGGTACTCGGTTTTTCATTCGGAATAACCTCCGCTTCCCAAATTTTGAGCCATATCGGTTCGCGCTCTCCGATGGCAAGTTCACTACGTGCTCCGGGTGTGGGAGCCAATCCTCTAATCAGATTATGAATGTCGGTGGCAGATTGCGACCAATCTACAATACCGGTTTCGGGGAAAATCTTCGGGGCAGAAGTAGGTTCTATACCCATATCTTCCTGTGGAATACCTTGGAGCGAGCCGTCCAATAAGCCGTCCACGGTACGGCAGAGCAATTCGGCTCCCACCATCATCATGCGGTCGTGCAGTGTGCCGGTGGTATCGGTGGGCAGAATGTCCACCGATTCCTGTAAGAGCACTTCGCCTGTATCTATTTCGTGACGAAGCCGGAAAGTGGTTACACCCGTTGTGCGGTCGCCCCGAATTACAGCCCAGTTGATGGGGGCTGCACCGCGATAACGGGGCAGCAGCGAACCATGCAGATTGATGGTGCCCATGGGTGGCATACTCCAGACCACACGGGGCAGCATTCGGAATGCCACCACAATACCCAAATCCGGATTTAACGTTTTTATTCTATCCAAGAAAGCCTCATCCGACAAATTGACCGGCTGGAGTATTTCCAATCCGATTTCTGCGGCATATTGCTTTACCGGACCGGCTTGCAGTTTGTGACCGCGTCCCATGGGCTTGTCAGGCATGGTGACCACAGCCACGATGTTGTAGCCGTTTTCCACCAAGGTTTGCAGGGCAGGCACGGCAAAAGAGGCCGTACCCATAAAGAGTATTTTGCAGTTTTTCTTGTCCATAACACATTTAGTTGTTAGTCGCCCACGAATGTTTCGGTGAGCACCTCACGATAAGTGTTGAAAATCTTGGACTTGGATACAAATCCCAGATAACGCCCCTCGTCGTCCACCACGGGCAAATTCCAAGCCTTTGTATCGTCAAAAGTGGTCATGATGTTTTCCATCGACATGGATGGCTTGATTTTCTCGGGAGGGGAGACCATCACCTTGCGCACTTTGAATCGTTCATACAGGTCGGGGCGGAACATGATATTGCGAATGTTATCCAGCATCACCACGCCTTGGAACTTGCTTTCTTCGTCCACCACGGGATATATATTGCGGTGGCTGCTGGCTATCACCTTGACCAAATCTCCCAACGTATTGTCCGGGCTGACCGGTTCGAAGTCGTTTTCTATCACGCTGTCCAAATTCATCAACGTGAGCACTGCTGTATCCTTGCTGTGCGTCAGCAACTTGCCTTGCTCTGCCAATCGGAGCGAATATATACTGTGAGGCATGAAGATGCGTATGGTGGCATAGCTGCTCAATGATACAAGCATCAGCGGCAGAAACAGATTGTAACCGCCTGTAAGCTCGGCTATCAAGAAGACGCCGGTCAGTGGTGCGTGCATCACCCCAGCCATCAGCCCTGCCATGCCAAAGAGGGTGAAATTCTTATTGGGCAGGTATTCACTGATAAATGGGAAGTAATTGGCACCGTAGGCAAAAAGAAATCCCGTAATGGCTCCCACAAAGAGTGTGGGAGCAAACAAACCGCCGCATCCGCCACCAGAATTGGTGCTCACGGAAGCAAATACTTTGGTCATCACCGTGAGAAGTAGAAAGACGAAGACTGCCCAATAAGAATCGCCAAATGACTCAAAGAGGCTGCCCTCTAACAATGTGCTGTATTGACCGCCCAGAAGTGTTTCGATGGTCTGATAGCCCTCGCCATAGAGCGGTGGGAAAAGCAATACCAAAAGACTGAGCAGCAAAACGGATGCCAACCAGCGGTAATGATATACGCGCATGCGCTTCATGCGCCCCTCCAGGCTGAACATGGTCTTGGAGAAGTAGAGCGACATCAGTCCGCAAATCACTCCCAGCAATATAATATATGGTGTGCGATCCATTGTATAAGGGTCGGATTGGCTGAAACTGAATGTGGCATGAGCGTCGGTGAGCACATACACCAGCGAAGCGGATGTGACCGAAGAGACCAACAGAGGCAAGATGGAACTCATTGTGAGGTCCAGCAGCAGCACCTCCACCACAAACACCAGCCCGGTAATGGGGGCTTTGAAAATGCCGGCAATGGCACCGGCGGCACCGCAACCCACCAGCAGCATAAGTGTGCGTTGCTCCAGATGGAAGATGCGCCCCACATTGGAGCCGATGGCAGCCCCGGTGAGCACAATGGGCGACTCTGCCCCCACCGAACCACCGAATCCGATGGTTATGGTGCTGGCCAAAAGCGAGCTCCAGGTATTGTGTGGCTTGATGCGGCTTTTGCGTTGCGAGAGTGCCGATAGTACACGCGTTACACCGTGACTGATGTCATCACGCACCACATAGCGCACTAGCATGGCCGTCAGGAAAATGCCGATGGGGGGCAATACGAAATACAAAATCAGTTCGCTATGGAAATTGCTGAATAGCGCATGCTGCAAGGAGTGAATCATCCATTTGAGCAGCAGTGCCAGAAGAGCCGTCAGGATGCCGATTAAGAAACTCAGAATAAGTACAAAGTAACGTTCTCCCAGATGGCGTTCGCGCCAAATCAGAAAATTATCAAACAGCGTATTCAGACGAGATTTCAGATTACAGAACTTCATCATGGTAGTGTCACGAATCATGTGGTTAGCTACGAATTATCCGGATTTCGCCATCACGTCCCAGCTTCAGTATTTCGCTGGGCTCGGCAGGTGTGCGGTCGTTTTGGCGATAATCCACGATGTAATCCACCCTCTGTTTCACGGTGTCGCTGATTTCATCGAAAAAGTGCGGTGTGGGTTCACCGCTGATGTTGGCAGACGTGCTCACCACCGGCACGTGCATCCGCCGGCACAGTTCGGCACTCCAGGCCTCGCGACTCACGCGGATGCCCAACGAACCATCGGCAGCTATCAGATTGGGAGCCACATGGCGTGCATCGTCCAGAATTAACGTGAGCGGGCGTACGGCAGCTTCGATGAGTTGGTAGGCCACCGGCGGACAACTCTCCACAATTCCCTCCAGCATACCTTCGCTACCCACCAGTACGAGCATGGATTTGGAGTCCGAGCGTTGCTTGAGTTCATAAATCTTCTGTACCGCATCTGCATTGGTGGCATCACAACCGATGCCCCACACCGTGTCGGTGGGGTAGAGGATGATGCCTCCGGCGCGCATTACTTTCACGGCTTCACGCAAAGCCGCCTCGGCATGTTCGTCCCAAATATGTTGTTTTTTCATTTGTATCGACATATAAACGCACAAATATAACTTTTTATCCCTGAAAGTTTCGTCCCTGCCACAAACGAAAAACAGGGCATACACAGAAGGATTGCGGATGTATCATATCGGCTTTTCGGATACCCCCGAAAATTTTATGCATAAAATGAAATTAATT
>CAMFNC010000166.1 GCA_945965245.1 uncultured Porphyromonas sp.
CCACGAAGAAGCCGAGTAAGGATTGGGATAGAGAGCGGAAGATGTTTTATGGTAATATTCTTCATAAAAAGACGAGTAAAACATAGCTTTCAGTGTCTTGTCTTTGATAGAATAAATACCGATGGAATCGGCAATATGGTATTTGGTATAATGAATGGGGATACCTTCTTGCAGTTCCTCTCGCGAACAGAATTTGCTCAACGGTCCATATTGGGTCACAAAATCCAATTCAGCTACGGTTTCATTTAGTAACAAGGTGTCTTTTGTGTTTTTAGAATATTTGACCATGAAAAACTCTTCCGAAGGGCTCTTCTCTACGAACGTTGTGTAATCAAAGCCGAATTCAGGGCGAAAACACGATGTGAAACACCCTATGCAACCAAGAATAAGAAGAGAATTTGCGATAATGATTTTTATCTTTTTCATAAGTGATTATTCTTTCGTTGGTATAATTTTGAGCGTATAGATAACTTCACCCAAACTTACATCCCAATTGTAACGTTTATATCCTTTTTCGTCCAATTGAAAGATCCAAGAGGTCTTCAAATAGGGATTGGTATATGTCGTAGAGGATACCTTATCCTTAAATTGGGGGCCATAAAACATGGCTTTCAATTCATCGTTTCTTTTGTCATAAACTCCGATGGAGTCCACATAAAAGATATCTCCTGCCGCTATTTCGGGCATTTCTTTTTGGAGAGATCCGATGGTCGGAAATATATTGCCGCAATTCAAACGGGTTGCTTTTTCCATACATTCAGATACATCCTTTAGCTTAACGGTTCTCTTTATTTCGGTTTCCGAGATCTTGTGATAATAAATCAGATAGAGATTGGCGTCTTCTTTTTTCATTATGGTATGACACTCTACAGAACTAAAAGGTCCAGGCTCGCAAGCGGAGAAAAGCAACCCACCAATTAGGAGAATGCTAATTCTTGGCATCAAATTTCTCATCGATTTCATGGGCTTTATTCGTTGTTTGTAGGTTTGAGGGTATAGACTGATTTTCCGATGTTTACGCCCCAATCTTGTTTGGCATATTGTTTTTTGTCTAAGTGGAATGTCCACGAAGAAGTTGAGTAAGGATTGGGATAGCATGTGGAAGATGTCTTCCCGGATGTATTTTCACGCCAAGGAGGATAAAACATCGCTTTTAACCGGTTGTCCGCAATCGAATAAACCCCTATGGAGTCGGCAAAGAAAAAATCGGCAGAAAGTTCAATAACTTCTTTTTTGATTTCTGTTTCAGGTGGATTTTTGGAAAAAGGCCCCAAAGACTCCAGAACAAACTCTTTGTGTGTTTCATGGAGTAGAATTGTGTCCTTTTTAATAGGTTCTTCTCCTCTCTTATATTTATATACAATCATATATAAATCCGGGATCTCTTTTTCCACTACGATAGTACAATCAAAAGTTCGTCCCAAAGGCTCGCATGCAGAGAAGAACCATGCAACCATGTACCATGCAAGTATGCTAAGGCTTAAATATTTCATTGATTTCATGGGCTTTATTCGGATACATTTTTATTAAATTATTACGTAACTCTTCTCGTGATTCTGAACGAATAACCGCACCATAGACTTGTCTTTTGGATAAGATCTTTTTGTCTAAGATTAGTGTAAGTACCTGAGGCTTAAACCATCTTCCATGTCCATGTATAGGGGTTTCATCACTCGGATATTTTTCTTTTTGCATGATATTCCCTATGGCATATCCCCACATTTCGCCTACGGCGCAGATGCCACTGTTTTTTGCTCCATCGTATCCATATTCCGGATAGGTAATTATGTAGGTGATGTATTTTGCCCAAAAGGGAGATCCCACAGCATTGAAATGACTTGCATGAGCCATTTCATGTGAAACTGTATTAACAAAATATTTTGTTTTCACAATCTCCTATGATAATATCAGGGGTTAGATCTCTTAAAATGCGAACAGCAATGTTTATCTGCAATCCATAGAGGAGATTATAACCAAGGGTTCTCCAGATATTGTTCCCATGGTAACCAATCAAATTTTTAATCTTTGGCAGCATTGGGGCGGAAGATTGTGAACCAAAAAACTCCCATTGCCAACATAAGCCGTGGTGTGGATGGTGGCATCTCTCCAGTAAGCATGAGAGGAACTAAAATAAAGATCATGCCCACGGCGACTGTGAAATCCGGAAAGATAACGTGACACACAAAACAGATTAACCCCTTTGTAGATGGAAAAATTATCGTAATATTCAAACACGATGGTGTAAAACGGATTGCATAAAAATTTCTTGGGAATGGTGTAATACCCTTGATCGTCAGTATAGGCGTGTGCCCATTTTACGGCAAGATTTACACGCACCTTAACGCCCTTTATGGGTACGCTTTGACCATTCTTATTGTCGCAGATTGTCAGCCGACCTTTGGGCCTGTAGGATTTTAAAAAACAAAACAATGAGGCGGTGGGGGTATTTAAATATTCGGTGGGCAAAGCCTCGGCTATTTGAAGAGCCTTTAATTCCAATAAAGCAGCATATTCCGGACTATCTGTAGAGGCGGTTGCTGCGGCAATGATTTCTGCTTCTTGATTTCCGCTTCTGATATTAGGATGTTCCGGCTCCGGTAACTCTTCCAGATCCGGTAGCTCCTCCGGGATGTAGCAAATATCTAAGACTTCCATTTGTAAATCTGGGAAAATCAATCTTAATTGCTCCAAACTTTCTGTCTGATTTTTTAACACAGTAGTATAAAGCCAAGTGTATGGAGCATCGGCAGGAAGTGAAGGATCTCGATAATATTCGCCTTGACGGATTATCTTTCTATCCAGCGGATAATCAAATAATTCAAATCCCGTTTTTTGGGTAAGGTAGTTGTATTCTGTGGTATCACGAGGTAAAAAACGAATGTAGGCAGCATTGCCGGAAATTCTCTTTATAC
>CAMFNC010000167.1 GCA_945965245.1 uncultured Porphyromonas sp.
ATAATCTTATGTTGCCCACCCAGTTTACCATGGTCTTGCAGCCACTGATGAAAAAGCCCTTCGGGGGCTTCGGTAATGTGCAACGGCAGCAATGTCATATCTTCATAACGTTTAGCTTCGTAGTCCGAATTGAGCTGCTTGAGTTCATCGTCCAATGTTCGGGCAAAAACTTCCAAATCTTTAGGGCGTTCTTCGAATTCGATAATCCAATCATGACGCCCCTTGGCACTGCCGGTCATAAAGAATGGGGCAGCCGTATAATCGCGCACTTTGGCTCCGGTTTCGCGACAGACTTTGGCCAAAGCCTTATCCGTATTGCCCACCATCAATTCCTCACCAAAAGCATTAATGAAACTTTTGGTACGTCCGCTAATAACCATGCGGTAAGGGTGGTCGGTTTCAAAACGAACGGTATCGCCAATGAGATAGCGATACAAACCTCCCGATGTGGTAATCAACATGGCGTAATTCTTGTTCAGCTCCACTTCCCATATCGGACGCACATCATCGGGATGGCAGATGGGGGTAGCGGTTTCGTCCAATACCTCGATAGGCACAAACTCAAAGAAAACGCCATAATCCAACATCAGCATCATGGCACGCAACTCCGGATTATCCTGAATGGCAAAGAATCCTTCCGAGGCATTATATGTTTCCATGTAATGCATTCGGGACGAAGGTATCAGCTCCCGATAAGTATCACGATAAGGTTCAAAACTGATGCCACCATGAAAGAACACTTCCAAATCCGGCCATACCTCGCTCAGATTTTTAGCTCCCGTTTTTTCCAGCACACGCTTAATCATCACCAATATCCAACTGGGCACACCGCTCAAGCTACCCACATGAGCAGGTATCACCTCCTCCACGATGCGCTCCAACTTACTAATCCATTCGCTCATCAGCAGTGTTTCGCGTTTGGGTACACGAATCAAATCACCCAACGGAGGCATGTGCTGCACCAGCACGGCACTCAAATCTCCGGCTCGAGCATTACCATTGACTGCCACCGGAGCATGACTGCCACCCAGTAGAAGTCCTTTGGTGCCAAACATTCGGCTTTCAGGATGATTGCGCAGATACAGTGCCACCACATCCGTACCACCACGATAGTGATTTCTCTGCAAATAGGGATAAGGCACGGGAATGAATTTGCTTTTGTCATTGGTGGTACCACTGCTTTTGGCATACCAGCGACAAACTCCTCGAAGCAAAACATCACGCTCGCCCTGCACCATGCGGTTCACATCGTCTTTGACGTCTTCATAGGTCTGCACAGGCACATGCCGAGCAAAGTCCTCGTAGCTCAAATGATGCGACAAATTATAACGTGTGGCAAAGTCCGTGCCCTCCATGTGGCCAAGGATGTAGCGCAATTGAGCACGCTGAACCTTCTCCGGTTCTTCCGAAAAACGAGCTATTGGCTCTAATCGACGGCGAAGAAAGGTATGATAAATGGCTTTAGTCTTGAAATCCATAAACTAACGGCAAGATGATGATAGGTTAATTGGTCAGATGAGTTATTGCGGACGCAACATCCGCTCCAGAGGTACGATGGCGCGTTCGCGGATTTCGTCGGACACCGTTACTACATATTCTTCATGGCGCAGGGCATCCAGCACCTCCCACAATCCGGCCTGCTTCATGTGATAACAGAGATTTTCGGGTTGTATGGCGATGAACTCTTTGTCCGGATTTTGCTTCTGCAATAGGTGCAGTGTGCCCGGTTCGGTGGCAATAACAAACTGTTTTTTGGACGAACGTTTGGCATGCGCCAGAATGCCCGATGTGCTATACATAAAACAACGCGGGTGATTCATCACAGATACATCATTAGCCCCTTTGCTCTCCGGGTGAATGAGTACATCAGCTTCTGGATAAGCATAAAGTGCCGCTTCTATGGATGCCGTGTCTATGCGGTCATGCACAAAGCAACAACCGTCCCAGAGTTCCATCTTTCTGCCCGTTTCCTTGGCAATATAAGCACCCAGATTGCGGTCCGGCCCAAAGAGAATGGGTTGATCCGGCAGACCGGCCACCACATCCAAAGCGTTGGAGGAAGTCACACAGTAATCCGTTTCGGCTTTCACGGCAGCTGTGGTATTTACGTAACTTACCACAATGCCATCGGGATGCTCCTCGTGCCAACGATGCAGCGCAGTGGCATCGGCACTTTCGGCCAATGAGCAACCGGCATATCGAGTGGGGGTAATCACCTTTTTGTCGGGTGAAAGGATGGCTGCGGTTTCTGCCATAAAGTGAACGCCGCAGAAGAGGATAATATCCGCTTGTGTTTCTGCCGCCGTGCGCGACAATTGGAGTGAGTCACCAATAAAGTCGGCAATATCCTGCACTTCGGGGCGTGCATAATAATGAGCCAGGATGAGTACGTTTTTCTCTTCCTTCAGTCGTTTTATTTCCGCAGTGATTTCTTGAATAGTCATGATGCGTAGATATATTTTCAGCCTCAGCCCAATCAGGCTTCAGGCACAAAGTTCATACTGATATCCAGAGCCGTAACCGAGTGGGTCAATGCCCCCACACTGATAAAGTCCACACCCTGAGCGGCCACACCGGACAGTCGTTCGCGGTTCATATTGCCCGATGCTTCAGTACGGCATCTGCCACCAATGATGCTCACGGCCTCCGCCATGGTTTCATTATCCATATTGTCCAGCATAATCACGTCCACCAATAGGTCGGCAGCTTCGCGCACCTCGTCCAGTGTGGTGGTCTCCACTTCTATTTTGATGGATACGGGTGTCACTCGGCGCACAGCCTGTACCGCTGCCGTGATACCTCCGGCAGCCTTGATATGATTATCCTTGATTAGTACCATGTCATGCAGCCCCATGCGGTGATTCAATCCACCACCATGACGCACTGCCATTTTATCGCAGATGCGCAGCCCCGGAGCCGTTTTGCGCGTATCGAGCAAATGCGTATGTGTGCCTCTCAATTCAGCCACATAACGAGCTGTTTCTGTGGCAATACCGCTCATGCGCTGCATCAGGTTCAGAGCCAATCGCTCTCCTTGGAGCAACGTACGGTAACCAGCACGTATGCGCAGAATTACCTGTCCACGGTGCACACTGTCGCCATCCTGCGCCATAGGTTGCCATTCGATATTCTTGTCGAGTCGCTCAAAGACTCGCTTGGCCACCGCCAAGCCCGAGATCACACCGTCGGCTTTCATTCTCAGCTCTGCCACAGCCATTTCACTGTGTGCAATAATCGAATTGGTGGTAATATCGCCGGTGGCAATATCTTCATCAAAAGCGATGTCGAGCATACGCTCTATCAGTTCGTTTTCGTTGACCATAAGACCTATAAATTCATATTTGGGTGTGAAGTTACTAATTTGTGGGCATACGATTTACAGAAAGACTTGGTAATCTCCGAGTTATGCATGGCAAAAGTCACATACAACCTCCGTCACATTTCGCAATTCGGGCTTTATGTACCATATCCTCGAAGAAAGGAGAAATGGGCTTGCGCAAGAAACTTGTTTACGTCTGTGCGCTTAAGTCAAATTTTAGTTTATTCTTTTTCTCACTGAAAATCAACACATTACAAACTGCTACCAACAGCCTCGAATTTTATACATAAATTAAATTTATTTTATGCATAAATCGTTTTCATTTTATACATAAATTGTGTGTATTTTATGCATAAAATAAAAT
>CAMFNC010000168.1 GCA_945965245.1 uncultured Porphyromonas sp.
GTTTTCACCACATTTTGGGCTTTGCTGGAAGTCATCAGTGCCACCATCATCACCACTCCCGATATAATCAAGAAATACAGTGGGGTTTTGGCCGGCTCCATCAGCGAAGACATAACAAAAGAATCGTATGCACCATTACCATTAGCCATATAATCCGTATAAGAAGAGAATCCGGCCAAAGGCACACCGATGAAGTTAACCAAGTCATTGCCGGCAAAGGCCAACGACAAAGCAAAGGTACCAAAGATGATAATCACCTTAAAGACATTTATCTTGAGCAAATAGAAAACCTGCATCAATATCGAAAAACCGATAAAGCAAAACAAGATAATCTGCAAAGTATGGTTATTGACCCATTGATAGGCTTCAGGTGTCATAAAAGAAGCAGACTTCAGCCCCTTAATAAGCATGAAATAGATGATAGAGGTAATGGCAATACCTCCGAAAACTCCGATAAACCACTTCTGTGTGCGTTTGTAATTGAAGGTAAAGATGATACGAGTGATGTATTGCACAAGGGTACCGAAGAAGAAAGCAATGGCCACCGACATAAAAATGGCAATGATTACCTGCAAGGCTTTTTCCGTATTGAGTAACTGCTGAAAACCCAATCCGTTTGCCGGATCCAACTTGGTCAAGGCGATAAGAAACGAAGCCCCCAGCAACTCAAAAACCAACGAAACCGTGGTAGAGGTGGGCATCCCCAAAGAATTAAAAAGATCCAGCAGCACCACATCCGTAACCATTACGGCCAAAAAGATAATCATCACTTCATTGAAATAGTAGTGTTGGGGGATAAAAATACCACTTCGGGCTATCTCCATCATGCCATTACTGAAAACAGCTCCAACCAAAACCCCCACCGCGGCTATCAATATGGTGGTTTTGAAAGAAAGTGCTTTCGACCCGATAGAGGGTTGCAAAAAGTTTACGGCATCGTTGCTCACACCAACAACCAAATCGAAAATCGCCAACGCGAAAATGAAAATGAGGATAATCAGATAGACTACATCCATAAATAATACCTTATTATAAAGTCAGAAAATACTGTTTGGGCTGAATCTCAGCATATACAAAGATAGAATGAAATATAAGAACCCCTGCAATTCTTAACTTTTTATTCATGTTTTCGCCATTGCTCACCTCTTCCAAACAAACATCCCTCCGAAAAGCCGGAGATATGGCGGCAATCAGAGTTTGGTTTCGGCAGACCAAAGGGCATCCATGCGCTCTTTCATACGCTTTTCGGCAGAGGAGCTTTCATCGGCATACCAAAAATGCTGTTGCTCCATGCCATCGGGTTTATATTGCTGCCACACAAAGTGGCCGGGATGGTCGTGGGCATACCGGTAACCACTGCCATAGCCGAGGTCGGACATTAACTGTGTGGGTGCATTGCGCAAATGCAGAGGCACAGACAGATTGCCCGTGCGTCGCACATATTCCAACGCACTGTCTATGGCCAAATAAGCGGAGTTGCTCTTTTCGCTGCAAGCCAAGTAAACCGTGGCTTCCGCCAAGGGGATACGCCCTTCCGGCCACCCCAGTCGTTCCAGAGCCTGCGCACAGGCATTGGCCATCAGCAAGGCGTTCGGATTGGCCAAACCAATATCTTCGGCTGCCGATATAACCAAACGGCGGGCAATGAACGAAGGCTCTTCACCGCCTTCGATGAGCCGTGCCAGCCAATAAAGAGCGGCATCAGGGTCGCTTCCCCGGATGCTTTTGATGAAAGCGGAGGCTATATCGTAGTGCATCTCGCCCCCTTTGTCGAAAGCGATGGGATTTTCTTGCACACGACTTCGCACCAATTCATTAGTTAGCTCTATTTCATCGCGAGCTTCGCCGGATACCACCAAATCCAAAATATTCAGCGCGCGACGAGCATCACCGCCGGCCAAATGCAGAATAGCTTCCTCTTCGCGGATGACAATCTTTTTCCGCCGCAGTACCTTGTCCGTTTCTATGGCATGATGCAGCAGAGCCATCACATCTTTATTTTCCAGCGATTTGAGCGTATAGACCTGACAACGGGATAGGAGGGGCCGGATTACCTCGAAACTCGGATTTTCGGTAGTGGCGCCTATCAGTGTCACGATACCACGCTCCACAGCTCCCAATAGAGAGTCTTGCTGACTCTTGCTGAAACGGTGAATTTCGTCAATAAACAGGATAGGACGTCCGCCGGATGAAAAGATATCTTGAGAGCCGGACTTGATTTCGTCTATGATTTGACGCACATCTTTGACTCCCGAATGAATAGCGCTAAGAGTGTAGAAACGACATTTCACCGTGTTTGCAATGATTTCGGCCAAAGTAGTCTTGCCCACGCCGGGAGGTCCCCACAAGATCATAGAGGGCACGCGCTCTTGCTCTATCAGGGTGCGCAGCACGGAGCCTTTGCCTATCAGATGTGTCTGCCCGAAGTAATCGGTCAGATTGCGTGGGCGCATTCGTTCGGCCAGAGGTTTATCGTTATCTATACTCATATTGGATCGTCTTATATATATGCTTGCAAATTAAAAGCAAAAAGCGATAAGATGCTATAAGTTCTTGTTACTTAAAGAACAATCAATGCCATCATGGGATATACGACTAAAAGAGAATGGTATCCGGCCGAAGCGATGGGAATTTAGCTTTGAGCCACTTATCGGCAGCACGCCACCCGGGCATTTCTTCATCCATCAGTGCATAAAACCGTTTGGAATGGTTCATCTCCACCAAATGACACAATTCGTGCACCATAATCATGCAAATACATTCGGGAGAGGCCTGCACCAGCCGTGTATTCAGACTGATGATGCGTGATGAAGAGCAACTGCCCCATTGGGCTGTTTTGAGTCGGAATTTGATGGCCGATGGTGCAATCCCATTTCGCTGAACAAACTTTTGAATAACGGGACGGATGATTTCGGGCAGAAGTCTGTGGGCATATCCGTCAATCAACCCTGTGATGCAGGGCAAGATTTGCTCG
Organism: uncultured Porphyromonas sp.; assembly: GCA_945965245.1. Classification (GTDB taxonomy): domain Bacteria; phylum Bacteroidota; class Bacteroidia; order Bacteroidales; family Porphyromonadaceae; genus Porphyromonas. The sequence goes on from CAMFNC010000168.1 coordinate 2,975, forward strand.
CTTGGACAATGAAGATGGAAAGTTTTCTCTGCACGGTTACACTCATGTTGGCAAAGATTTTTCGGATACGCAGACGGTGATGTCTCGACAGGATGCCACCGAAAAGTAAAATCCTCCCCCAAGAACAGCAAGTGACGCCGCTGTTCGAGAGGAAGGATGGGATGACGAAGAGCCATGCTGCGGCACTTATTCAGTCCACGCACAATCCAAGGTTGGTTTGTGGCAAGATAAGTTCGAGCGGCATCCAAAGAGAAGTAAGGGGGCATCCACAATTCCACCCGGCACTCCGGTGTGACCAGCAGCTTCAAACTTTTCCGACGAGAAAGATACACAGCCACTTGATATTGCCCCACATCGGGATGTTCGTATTCTCCAATAAAATCCGGGCTGCGTTTCACCATTCGGAATGCCAACCTACTTGAATATAGAAACCGGATTAGGCTCCACAATCAGATTTTCCAGTGTTCGTTTGGGCACATGATGCACTCTGTTTTCATCGTGCCAATACTTGATATCTTCTTCATTGACCACATCTTCCACCACCACTTCCTCGGCAGGTTTGCCCAAAGCAATCAGACAGCAGGGATGAAGATTTTCCTTCAGACCATAACGGCGCACCAATTCGGCAGAACTGAAAGAGCGCAGAATACAAGCTCCGAAACCGTCTTCCACAGCCATCAAAGTGATAGCTTCGATTTGCAACCCTTCATCGAAACGCCCACTGGCAGCAATGTCCGTATCCAGCACCTGCACCAGATAGGCCGTGGGGCGTTCGCCGGTTTGAGGGCCTTCCCATTCCGGCAGATAACCGGCCCAAGTGACTTGCGAGGTGAGCCAGTTACATTCCTCCGGGTCGGTAATTAAAATATACTTGAGCGGCTGCACATTACGCATCGAAGCGGTATAACGTACCACTTCCAGCCATCGTTCCAATTGCAAGCAGTCTATTTTAACCCGCTCATCGAAACGACGATAAGTTCGGTTTTTCTGAATCAGTTCTTTAAGCATACAGATTGTTGTTAAAAAAAATAAGGAGTGGTATTGATAGAAACGACTCCAAAACATCACAAACTTACTCAATTCTGATTGCGTGCACAAGCGGATGACAAATAGATCGTCAAACTCGCCCGAAACAGCCCACGAAAAAGTCGGATGTAACTCATTGATTTACAGATGTCGGAATTTTATGCATAAATCGATTCTATTTTATGCACAAATTGCGCGAGTTTTATGTATAAAATGAAATTCATTTATGTTAGACTTTTTTCAGTACACCACAGAGTAAAAAACAGCGAATGAAAGAAACAGCATAAAAACCTATCACAGTGTAAATTTTTGTGAAATATTTGGCGAGAAAAACATAGCGCAGCGGGCAAAACATGCCACATATATAATAAAAGTTGTATTTTTGCAGCGCTGTGGGGGGCTTCCCGCAGCACAGTATTAACGAATTTTTATTTAGAAAGAAATGAAAAAATTGCTTTTAATCGCAGCATTGCTGATTGCC
>CAMFNC010000169.1 GCA_945965245.1 uncultured Porphyromonas sp.
GATTTAATGTGTAAGGATTCTGTTTCGATTACCACAGCGCACTACGATATCGTGGTGGTGGGCGCAGGGCATGCCGGTTGCGAAGCGGCAGCCGCTGCCGCTCGAATGGGTGCGCATACATTGCTCATCACGCAAGATATGAATAAGATTGCGCAGATGAGTTGCAATCCTGCCGTAGGAGGAATAGCTAAAGGCCAGATAGTCAGAGAGATAGATGCACTTGGCGGACGCATGGGCATCGTCACGGACCGAACAGCCATCCAATTCCGCATCCTGAACCGCAGCAAAGGCCCTGCCATGTGGAGCCCCAGAGCGCAGAGCGATAGGATGCGCTTCATGGAAGCGTGGCGCAGCGAATTGGAGCATGAGCCGCTACTGGATCTCTGGCAGGATACCGTAACGGAATTGAAAGTAGAAGATGGCGTGTGCCGGGGAGTACAGACCTCCATGGATATGGAGTTCCGCGCCGAAGCAGTAATTCTGACCGTAGGCACTTTTCTGAATGGTCTGATGCACGTGGGCGAACTGCAAACACCGGGAGGACGCATCAGCGAACCGGCATCATATGGCCTCACAGAGCAACTGAAGGCTTGTGGAATCCGCACCGATCGCATGAAAACAGGCACTCCAGCGCGCATAGACGGACGCAGCCTGCATCCGGAGGAAATGCAGATACAGGAGGGCGACCCCACCGACCATCATTCGTTTTCATATCTACCCGACACGCAGAGCAACTTGACACAACGTCCATGCTATATGCTCTATACCAACGAAGCATGCCATGAAATACTGCGCCAAGCATTGAACCGCTCGCCATTATACAACGGACAAATCCAAAGCATAGGACCACGCTATTGCCCCAGCATCGAAACGAAAATTGTAAACTTTGCGGACAAAGACAAACATCAACTTTTTCTGGAACCAGAAGGTGCAGATGGTATTGAGTACTATCTGAACGGATTTTCTTCATCGCTGCCACTGGATGTGCAATTAGAGGCACTACACCAAATACCAGAGCTGCGCGATGTGAAAATTTTCCGCCCCGGATATGCCATCGAATACGACTTCTTCGACCCCACCCAACTGCATCATTCGCTGGAAAGCAAAGTGATACCCGGGCTGTTCATGGCCGGGCAAATCAATGGTACCACTGGATACGAGGAAGCTGCCGGTCAAGGACTGATGGCAGGCATCAATGCTGTGCGTATGCTGCGCAAAGAAGATCCGCTGGTACTGGGTCGCGATCAAGCCTACATCGGGGTGCTGATAGATGATTTGGTAACCAAAGGGGTGGACGAACCCTATCGAATGTTCACCTCACGTGCCGAATACCGCATCTTGCTGCGTCAGGACGATGCCGATATGCGCCTAACACCGATAGCCGAAGACATCGGACTGGCCACACCGGAGCGCATCGCTTTACTGAAAAAGAAACGCCACGCCATAGAAGACTTGATGGCTTTTGCCGAAGATTTTTCTGTGAAACCCGCCTTGATAAATGACCGACTGACCGCCATCGGCGAAACACCATTGCGCCAAGGCTGCCGATTGGTGGATTTGGTGGGCAGACCCAACCTTTCGTTCAGCAAGTTGCTGCCCATGATAGAAGCATTGCAAAAGCGGATGGAACGATATGGCAGACTGGCGGATGAAGTGATGGAAGCCACCGAAATCAAAATCAAATATGCCGGCTACATTGAACGCGAAAGGCAAACGGCAGAGAAACTCAAACGCCTGGAATATGTAGCCATACCGTCCACGCTGCAATATACCGAGATACAATCCCTCTCCACAGAAGCCCGTCAGAAATTGGAACGCATTCGCCCCGAAAACATCGGGCAGGCTTCGCGCATTCCGGGAATTTCGCCTCATGACATCAGCGTTCTTTTGGTTATCTGTGGCAGATAATTGTTTCACGTGGAACTAAAAACAGCATGACCCTGCAAGAAATCAAAGCCACCCTGTCCACTATACCCGAAAGGCCCGGCTGCTATCAATATTTCAACCGCGCCGGACAGATTATCTATGTGGGCAAGGCCAAAAATTTACGCAAACGGGTTAGTAGCTATTTCCAAAAGGAGCATCCCGACAAAAAGACCCGGCATCTGGTACGCAACATAACTGATCTCCGATACATCGTAGTGGAGACGGAATACGATGCTCTGATTTTGGAAAATTCACTCATCAAACAATATCAACCCTATTTCAATATCCTACTCAAGGACGGGAAAACTTATCCTTGGATTGTGGTGCGCAACGAGCCTTTTCCACGCATCTATATGACACGTGAAAAGCTAAAAGACGGCTCACGGTATTTCGGACCCTACCCCAGCGTGCAGCTGGCATACGCCACCATGCAGATGATTCATGACCTCTATAAGGTGCGCACCTGCACCCTAAATTTGGCTCCGGACAAGATAGCGGAAGGGAAATATAAGGTTTGCCTGAAATACCACCTGAAACTCTGTGCAGGCCCCTGCGAGGGGCTGCAAAGATTGCCGGCATACAGCCATGATGTGACCGAAATCATCGACCTGCTCAACGGTAAATTGAAACACATCATTTCACTATACAGAAGCGAAATGATGCGTCTGAGCGAAGCCATGAATTATGAAGAAGCTCAGCGATACAAAGAACGCATCGAGATACTGCAACGCTACAAATCCAAACATACCGTAGCACCGGCGCATATGCACCGCGTGGACGTATTCAGCTTCGACAGCGACGACCAAGCCGCCTACATCAATTACCTCCACATTGCCGAGGGTATGGTCAGTAAAGCCTACACTTTAGAGTATAAGCTGCGCATGGATGAGGCGCGTGAAGATTTGCTGGCATCTGCCATCACAGAACTGAGAAGTCGGTTCGAAAGTGATGCACATGAAATCATTCTGCCCTTTGATTTGGATTGGATTCCGGCCCCTGACATCACGATTACCATCCCCAAAAGAGGAGACAAACTAAAGCTATTGGAGCTGAGCCTGCTGAATGTGAAGCAGTACAAATTAGACAAATATAAACGCTCGGAAAAACTGAACCCGGAACAGCGAATACTGCGACTGATGCATCGTATGCAACAGGATTTACATCTGGAAAAACAACCCCGACACATCGAATGCTTCGACAATAGTAATATTTCGGGCACCGGTGCCGTGGCAAGCTGTGTGGTCTTCCGCAATGGCAAACCCAGCAAAAAGGACTATCGCAAATTTCACATCAAAACAGTGGAAGGAGCAGACGACTTCGAGTCCATGCGCGAAATTCTGACCCGACGATACCGCCGAATACAAGAAGAAAACTCTCCCTTACCCGATTTGGTAGTAGTGGACGGTGGCAAAGGACAATTGGCAGCAGCGCATGAGGTTATGAAAAATCTGGGTAATGCCGGCTCCATTCCACTAATCGGCCTTGCCAAAAGGTTGGACGAAGTCTTTTTCGTGGGCGATCCGGAACCGCTCATCTTGGACAAAAATAGCGAAACGCTCCGCGTGCTTCAGAACCTGCGCGATGAAGCACACCGCTTCGGTATTATCTTTCACCGGGATGTGCGCAGCAAATCGCAAATAAAATCCGAATTGGACACTATTGCAGGCATAGGCAGCAAAACCAAAGAGAAGTTATTGGAGCGATTTCGCAGCGTAGCTCGCATAAAAGAAGCCTCTCCAAGCGAACTTGGCGAAACTATAGGTACAGCCAAAGCAAATATTATCTATCAACATTTTCATCACAACAATCAGTAAAACATGAGAGTGGTTATCCAACGAGTGACAGAAGCATCGGTTTCCATAGCAGGCAAAGACGTCGGCCGGATTGGCAAAGGACTGATGATTCTGCTCGGTATCGAAGACCGCGACACAGACAAAGACATCGATTATCTGGTTCGCAAAATCAGCAATATGCGTATATTTCCGGATGCCAATGGAGTCATGAACGAATCTATTTTGGAGCATAACGGCGAAATCTTACTAGTGAGTCAGTTTACACTGATGGCGGAAACCAAAAAAGGCAATCGCCCCAGCTACATCAAGGCATCAAGACCCGAGTTTGCCATCCCAATGTATGAAAAGTTTATCGCTGCCCTGCAAGCCATCATTCCCACACCAATACAAACGGGGCAGTTTGGCGCAGAGATGCAAGTGGCTCTGATAAACGACGGCCCTGTGACCATACTCATGGATACTCATGAGGTATAAACGTTTCACGTGAAACAAAAAGAAAATGGAAGAAAACGAAAATAAAGTTCACATCACCCTTGCCGAAGCGCAAAAAATGGTGGATGAATGGATTAAAACCTATGGCGTTCGCTACTTTTCGGAGCTGACCAATATGGCCATTCTGACCGAAGAGGTGGGCGAAGTGGCACGCATTGTGGCGCGAAAATACGGCGACCAAAGTTTCAAGGCAGGCGAATCCGACCGGAACCTCGCAGACGAAATATGCGATGTTTTGTGGGTTCTGATTTGCTTGGCTAATCAAACAGGCGTAAATTTGGAGGATGCTTTCCGAAAAAACATCGAAAAGAAAACTCAACGAGATAAAACAAGACATATCTATAATTCTAAACTATAAACTGTATGACTATGAACGAAAACAAGTACCAGCAAGCCATCGACAGCTTCGAACCGACACTGAGCGAGGAACAACTGCAAGCCACTGTAAAGAAAATCGTAAAAGAGCGCTACGAACAAGCCGATCGCAATGAGGTAAAAAAGCTCCTTTACGGTCTGATTGACCTTACCAGCCTCAACGGCATGGACACAGAAGAGCATATCGCCGCCTTTACCAATGGCGTAAATGATTTCGATGGAACAGACCCCACCATCCCGAATGTGGCAGCCATCTGTGTATATCCGAATATGGTAAAAACCGTTCGAGATACTCTAACTGTATCATCCGTGAAGGTGGCAAGCGTGAGTGGGTGTTTCCCCGCTTCACAGAGCTTTACCGAAGTAAAAGTGGCAGAAACAGCTCTGGCTGTGGCCGATGGCGCAGACGAAATAGACATTGTGCTCAATCTGGGTAAATTCATGAGCGAAGAGTATCAAGAGGTTTGCGACGAAATCGAAGAGCAAAAGGCCGCTTGCCGTAATGCTCATCTGAAAGTAATCATCGAAAGCGGAGCTCTGAAAAATCCGGAGCTAATTCGTCGTGCCTCCATTCTGAGTTTGTATAGCGGTGGCGACTTTATCAAGACCTCTACCGGTAAAGAATATCCCGGCGCTTCTCTGGAAGCAGCTTACGTAATGTGCCGGGTAATCAAGGAATATCACGAAAAGCATGGCGAACGCCGAGGTATCAAATTTTCCGGCGGCATTCGCACCACCGAGCAGGCATTGATGTACTACTGCATCGTCAAAGAAGTTTTGGGCGATGAATGGCTCACGCCCGAACTCTTCCGCATCGGCGCCAGCAGTTTGGCCAAGAATTTATTGGCAGACATCCACTAATCGACGGAAACACCTCTAAACAAAAACGGCTTGGTTGATAAATCAACCAAGCCGTTTTTACTCATAAATAATTGTATTTCAACACTATACGAATGATTTTTTAGCATCATAACCGCTCAAGAATTCAAAAATCAGTTACATCCCTACGGGAATAGGCAAAAAATCCAATGAAAACGGGCTATTCGAAGTGTGGCTTGCCGTCGATATGACTGCGGGTGAGGTCATAACCCATTTTAATGAGTTTGGGAGCCACCCCCAAATCGAACATCGAAATGCCATCCAACCCTTTGCGGTTTTCGATGAGGATGTCGCAATTGGCTCTATCCTGTTGCGCATTCTGACCAAACACGAAATCGAAGCACCTTTGGGCAATGGAGGTTATATTTTTGCGATACGATTTTTTGGTATCGGTTTGTAGATTGACACCGATAACGGTTTTGCACTCGTTGCGAATGACCGAAACAGGGAAGTTTTTGAATAATCCCCCATCCACATAATAAACGCCATCGATAACCACGGGATTGAAAATAACGGGAATGCTGCACGACGCCGTAATAACGTCCACAGCATCACCTTGTGTAAAAACGTGGCTGCAACCACGATCTAAATCGGTGACGACGACTCTCAATGGCAAAGGCATATCCTCAATACGTTTATGGCGCAAATTTTTATCTAGCATTTCTCGAAAACTCTTGATACCGAACACTCCTCTTCTGGGTATCTGAAAATTGGTCATACCCAGAAATCCCTTTTGGGTGAGCAAATCGGCTATTTCGAATGGGGAGAAGCCATCAGCATATAAGCCTCCCACCAAAGCACCTGCACTGGTGCCTGCCACAATATCGGGTCTACGCCCCGTTTGCTCCAAATAATGAAGCACACCGATGTGCATAAAGCCTTTGGCACTGCCTCCGCTCAAAGCCAGTCCAAGATTATAGGGAAACTCCTTTGTCATAAATTACGATTTGACCATCGGTTTTAATCCCAATTTTGCAGCCCGCTGTATCATAAAAGCATGCGCCGCCTCGTATTCATTGGGAATAACACCATCTAAAATAGCATCTTTGATAGCATCTTTAATCTGTCCCACTTCACGGCAAGGACTCAACCCGAATATTTGCATGATTTCTTCACCGCTTACCGGAGGTTGGAAATTACGGATACGATCTTTCTCCTCAATTTCTTTGAGTTTCTTGCGTACCAACACGTAATTATCGAGGTATCGTTGCACTTTTTCCGGATTCTTGCTGGTAATATCGGCTTCCACCAATAGCATCAGGTCTTCGATATCGTCGCCCGCTTCGAAAAGCAAACGACGAACAGCAGAGTCCGTCACGCCTTCGTCCACCAAAGCGGCAGGACGCATGTGCAGCTCCACCATCTTTTCCACATAATGCAATTTATGATCCAGCGGAAGCCGCAGACGGCGGAATATCTTGGGTACCATTTTCATGCCCACGAAATTGTGGTTGTGAAAAGTCCAACCACTCAGGCGGTCATATTTTTTGGTACGCGGTTTACCGATATCGTGTAGCAAAGCACCCCAAAGGAGATAAAGATGATTTTCGGATGGAGGCAATTCGCTCAGTGCCTTTGCCAGATTATCCACCACTTTATAGGTATGGGTCAGATTGTCCTTGTGCCCCACTCCTTCGCGCGTTTCAGCCCCTTTCAGTTCCAGCAATTCGGGCAATACGCAAGCCATCAGACCGGTCAGTTCAAAAAGTTCCAAACCAACGGACGGCCGCGGAGAAAGCAAAATTTTATTCAGCTCCACGACGATACGCTCGGCACTCACAATTTCCATGCGCCGAGCATTGGTGCGAATAGCCTCAAAAACCTCATCGTCCAGAAAAAAGCCCAACTGCGAAGCAAACCGAATGGCACGCATCATGCGCAGAGGGTCGTCGCTGAAAGTGATTTCAGGGTCCAATGGCGTGCGCAAGATACGATCGTCCATGTCGGGCAATCCGTCGAATAAATCCACCAATTCACCGAAGCGATCTGAATTGAGGCAGACAGCCAGAGCATTAATGGTAAAATCGCGCCGCTCCAAATCTTCCTCCAAAGTGCCGTCTTCCACTACCGGCTTACGGCTATCGGCAGAGTAACTCTCGCGTCGTGCTCCCACAAACTCCAGCTCCATACCTTTGTATTTTACCTGCGCCGTGCCGAACCTTCGGAATATTGACAGATGCGCACCCTTGCCCAAACGCCGTGCCACCGCCTCTGCCAGTTCCACCCCTTTGCCCACGGCCACAATATCAATGTCGCCGGACGGTCTGCTTAGGAAAATATCCCGCACATAACCGCCCACCACGTAAGCCTCCACACCCAAATCATCTGCCACGGCAGATACCATGCGCAGTGTGGGGTTATCTATTTTTTTTAGTATCAGTTCTTTATCTGTCATCCTACTTGCATTCGTCCAACACACGGCGGGTGCATGCCGCATCCACAGCTCCGGATTCGCCCAATTTGACTTCACGCTCGGCAAAGCGGCGCACAATCTCATCTGCCACTTCTGCGCCGATATTTTCCTCATGCAGACGTGTATTCAGACCCAAAGAACGGAAAAATGACTCGGTGGCCTCGATAGCCTTGCCAATCCGTTCGTCTTCCGCACCTTCCGTAATGTTCCAAACCCTTTCGGCATATTGCAGCATTTTATCGCGCTTGAGCGAATAACCCTGCACACGCAGCATAGCGGGCAAAACAATGGCCAACGTATGACCGTGCGTCAAACCGGTGAGAGCGGTCAATTCATGTCCGATGGCATGCGTGCTCCAGTCTTGCGATACCCCCAGGCGAATAAAATCATTCAACGCCATGGTGGCACAAAGCATCAAATCGGCACGTGCATCATAATCCAAGGGATTAGCCTTGATTTTCGGAGCCAATTCTCTCAAAGACAGCAAAATACCTTCTGCCCAGCGATCCATCAGTCGGCTCTGCTCCGGTGTGGTCATATACTGCTCCATCACATGAACGAATGTATCGGCCATGCCACAAGCCACCTGATACGGCGGCAGTGAATAAGTAACCTCGGGTTCCAAAATGGAAAAACGAGGATAATAACCGCTGAAGGCATATTTCTCGTGCGTGACACCATTGGAAATCACACCACCGCTATTCATTTCGCTGCCCGTGGCAGGGATGGTCAGTACAGTACCTAACGGCAGAGCCTGCTCCGTGATTTTTCCGCTCAACACAATATCCCAAGCATCGCGCTCCGATGGGATGGCACCGGCTATCAATTTGGAAGCATCTATCACAGAACCGCCTCCCACTGCCAAAATAAAGCCTACCCGGTGCTCGCGACCCAAAGCCACGGCACGGCGCACGGTTTCCACCTTGGGATTGGGTTCTATGCCCCAAAACTCGACAAAGTGCAATCCCTCCATACACTTCATCAGGCGGTTATGCAGTCCGTTTTTGCGTACACTTCCTCCTCCGTAAGTAATCAGAATGGTAGTGTCTGTAGGCAATTCGGTACGAAGAAACTTCTCCAATCTTTCCTGCCCGAAAATCAATTTGGTGGGATTATGTAATACAAAATTTTTCATATCGTAATTTTTAGTGAATAATTGGTTCTAAAGGTTGGTAATAAACATGATGGCGGATTTCCTCGACCACATGTACAAAAGCATCCGCAGAAAGATGGTGCGACGACATCAATACCAAAGGTATCGCATACTCGCCTGCACAATCGTATTTCGGCTGAATATATGCATAGGGTAATTCTGTAAGTCCCGAACGTCGATAAAATTGCAACCTGCGTGCCGACATTTCATTGGCATCCGCCGGTTCGGCTTCCAATACAAAAGGATAATCCTCATTTACAGCTATTTGTTCACTCAACTTGCGCACCACACGGCTCCCCACCCCACTGTTTCGTAAATAAGGGTCTATCACAAAATGCTCGCCATACAGAGCATGCGGCAGATGCCACAGCGATACAAATCCGCATGGCTCCAACTCCTGTTCGATGCAAATCATATACAATTCAAATGCCGGTTGCTTTGCGGCCAATTGCAGCCACCAAGCCGTATCTCTGCGCTCTTCGGTGGGGAAACTTTGCTCATACCATTGACTCAAGCGGTCTGTCCATTGCGTATCCCCTTCTTCCGGTTTATATCGTCTTAGGTATATTTCCGTTGTGCTATTCATACTGCCCCTCACTGTTTAGCTGCTGCTGTTCCTCCACCTTTTCGATGGCTTGAAGCCAATCCTTCAATTCGGTGTGCAGATGCTCCAAATGAGCCAATAGCTCCACTCGGCGTGCCTCTCCGTCCGGATTTTTCTTCAATGTTCGGCGGGCACTTTCGATGCTCAGTCCACGCTCACGCAGCAAATGCTGCACCGTACGCAGTTTGGCGATGTCTTCTCGGGTATATTGGCGTGTGCCCTTACGGCTGTAATGTGGTCGCAATGAGGGGAACTCCCGTTCCCAAAATCGCAATGTGGCAGGCTCTTCATTGAGCTGCCGGCTCACTTCACCGATGCTGAAGTATATTTTTTCGATATCCATTGTCGCCATATCACAAAGATAACGATTTGCCCGCACCACATTAATCTTTCAGATACCCGATAGACAAGATAATTATTCATCCCGACTGATCATATAAAATTTACATCACTCTATTATCTATTTTGCCTGCCATCCGACTTCAAAGTACGAATGCGCAGCGTGCAACCTTCGGGCAAACGAAGCGTGGCAGCATCACACATTCGAATATACCGCTTATGAGGTCTATCGGATATAAACCGAGTGAAGCCAACACACATCACCATCGGGCTTTCTGATCAGCCTTGCAGAGCTTTCCCAAAAGTCATGTACAAATTGATTTTATTTTATATATAAAATGAACGCAAAACATACATAAATCAATTTCAATTTATGCATAAATAATTGAGTAGGCATTTTGAAGTCATCAACAACCTTTTTTTATATCTCTATTTTTAATTTTCAAAAAAGAAATATAGATAATGTATAATGTCTGTTGATAGTGTTGATAAGGCAAAAATGAACTGGTACTATTGACGGTTTCATAAACAGGTTATCATACAGATTATTTACCGATTTATAAACAGTGTAAACTACTGAATATAAAATGGATAAGATAGTTATCCACAGATTAAAAATGAAGAGTATGCCAAAAGTGAAATTCAGCCTGCTTCGGACGATGTTGATAAATGGCGGATAAGTGGATAGTAAGTTTCTGTATCTTTTTATCATAAGTTTGGAGACAAAAATTATATACACTTTTCCTGCAATGGATGTATCAGTTTTTATCGAAAGTTGTTTGTGAGTTTTCAACAGGTTATCAACAATTTGTTCACACCCTATTGTTTCAATAGATGGAAGAGGCTCGCTTAGGTCGCTAAATCGTGTTCTTTTATTAAATTTGTTTGGTAAGTAAACATCGTGATGAGTATGACCCCCTTATCAAGTATCCAAGTCACCGTGGAGCAATTTCTCAAAGACTTCCAGCGGAGCTATTATTCTGTATTGAATTCTAAATCGAAGTGGATGACAGAAGCCATCCGGCATCTTTATGACGTTTCGGGCAAACAGTTGCGTCCGCTTTTTACCGGATTGATTGCCTCACAGTTTGCGGAGCAGGTTTCCAAAGCTGTCGTGGAGGCCGCTGTGGTGCTCGAATTGGTGCATACGGCCACGCTGATTCACGATGATGTGATAGATGACAGTCGGTTGCGTCGCGGAATGCCCACTTTAAATGCTGTTTATCACAATAATGTGAGCGTGCTGATGGGTGATTATGTGCTTACATCGGCTTTTCAGAAAGCTGTTTTTCTGGGAGATATGAAAGTCTTGGGCATCATTGCCGAGGTGGGCAAAAAACTTACCGAAGGGGAGATATGTCAATACGAGACGGCAGACAAACGAGTGGTGGATGAAGCCACTTATTTGGACGTGATTATGAATAAAACGGCAGTTTTGTTCATGGCTTGTGCCGAGGTGGGTGCACGTTCGTCCGGAGCTTCGGAAGAGGAGGTGGAGCGATGCCGCAAGATAGGCGAATTATTAGGCTGTGCTTTCCAAATCAGGGACGATATATTCGATTATTACGGCAATAATGTGGGTAAACCTACCGGCAACGATATTCGCGAAGGTAAAGTCACGCTGCCGCTACTGCATGCCTTGCAGGTATGCACCACCGAAGAACGCAATGAAATGATGGCTCTGTTGGAGTCGGAAACCATATTGCAAACATCCATTGAGAAGTTGATATTATTTGCCAAACGGCAAGGCGGAATAGATTATGCGGAATGCAAAATGGATGCCATGCTGGATGAAGCCAAAGCATTGATTGTACAATTTGCCGATACACCCCGTCGGCGTGCTTTGATAGACTTGGCGGACTACGTCTGTAAGCGCGATAAATAATGAATTATAGAAAAGAATTTATAGTCTTACAGCGATGCGGCGAGGTTTGCTTTCGTTCCAAAATCGATCCAGCGTGGTCACCACATAGGTATATTTTTGTTTGCCGAAGCGGTAAGGCAGCCGATAGTAGGCCATGGGGCTTACCTGCACCAAGTAACGACTGTCTTGGATATTGACTCTAACACCTTTAGGAAAGGCGTATAGAGCATAATAATAAGGCATTACGGGGTCTTCGGGATTGCGTATATCTTCCCACATCAGATAATAGCCTTCTGGTGTCCATTCGGCATGCAGTTTGGGTATAGGTTTAGGAGCTTGGTGATGCATGTGGTCGAAAGCGTGAGGGAGCGCCCGGTATCGTTGATATCTTATCTGAAGACTGTCTAATATGCCGCCCGTATTGCGAAGCAATTCTTCCGCAGGCCACCAAACATTGCCCTGACTGTTTCGGCGACTTAAGCTTAATTTATGTTGTAGCTGACGGCCTTCCATCGTTCGTTTTACATCCTGACCGATATAGAGTTGCGTGTGCTTTCGTTGCAATTTGCCCCACCAAATGGTTAGCACATCATAGTCGGCGGCACGATGGCCGGCGTTCCAATAAATTTGCGGTGCAATGTAGTCCACCAGACCTTCCCTCACCCAAGCCAATACATCGGCATAGAGATCGTCATAATTTTGCAGTCCGGAAGTTTCGCTTCCTCCACTCCACGAACGTTTATTACGATAGATACCAAAAGGACTGATGCCGAGGCGTACCCAAGGTTTGGTGGCCATGAGAGTATTTTTTAAGTCGCGCATCAGCATATTCACATTGTTGCGCCGCCAATCTCTTTTGGTGGCAGCAGTATAACCTTGCGGAATGCCATAACGTTGGAAATCCGCTTCGTCCGGAAAGGGGAGTCCTGCTACTGGATAAGGATAGAAATAATCATCCAGATGAATGGCATCCACATCATAACGCATCACTATATCTCGCACCACACGGCAGATATGCCGGCGACTTTCGGGCATAGCCGGATTATATAGCAACTGATTATTGTAAGTCACGAACCATTCCGGATGTAGCCGGTAAGGATGGTTGGATGCCAAATATTGGTCGGCGTGTGTAGCTGCACGGTAAGGATTAATCCATGCGTGCAGTTCCATGCCCAGTTGGTGACACAATTCCATGGCAGTTTGCAGAGGATCCCATTCGGGTGTGGGGGCAATGCCTTGTGTTCCGCTTAAGAAACGACTCCAAGGCTCTATATCACTGAGGTACAACGCATCGCTTTCTGGTCTTATCTGAAAGATAATCACATTGCATCCCATGGCAGCCAAACTGCGGATTCGTTGCTCCAATACTTGTTTGCCGTTGGGTGTACAGTATTCGGTGCGGAATACTGTGGGCAGCCAAGCGGCTCTTACTTCACGTTTGGCAGGCAGAGTGGGGTCCGATAGGTATTTTTGTCTGACCCGGCAGCCGGGAAAAAAAGTTGTGGTTACAAAAAACAACGCCCACAGGAGATAAATCCTGTGGGTCGCCGGTATGAGAAAACGATGTGTTGCCACTCGCATCAATACTTGTTTTTAGAGGTTATTCTTTTCGATATCCTTATAATAGCGATAAGTAGCTACTCGAAGTTCGTCGCAAGCAGCTTCGTCGGTAACGATGATGCCATGCGGGTGCATTTGCAGCGCGGTGATGGTCCATTGATGGCTTACGGCTCCTTCCACAGCCTCGCGCAGAGCGCGTGCCTTGGCATGTCCGTTGGCCACGATGAGTACTTCACGAGCATCCATTACGGTACCTACACCCACGGTCATGGCTGTTTTGGGCACTTGGTTCACATCACCGTCAAAGAAGCGACTGTTGGCAATGATGGTGTCGGTGGTCAAAGTCTTCACACGGGTACGCGAAGTGAGCGAAGAGCCCGGTTCATTGAAAGCAATATGGCCATCCGGACCTATGCCTCCAATGAAGAGGTCTATACCGCCCACGGCAGCGATGGCAGCTTCATAAGCGGTGCATTCAGCTACGGGGTCTGCAGCATTACCATTGAGGATGTGTACATTTTCGGCGGGGATGTCAATGTGGTGGAAGAAATTGTTCCACATAAAGCTGTGATAGCTTTCAGGATGGTCTTCGGGCAATCCAATGTATTCGTCCATGTTAAACGTTAGCACGTGGCGGAATGAAACTTCGCCGCGTCTGTGCGCTTCAATCAGCGCGCGATACATGCCCAGAGGAGATGAACCGGTGGGCAAGCCCAATCTAAATGGTTTTTCGGCCGTGGGGGCAAAAGCGTTGATTTTGTTGACTACATACTGTGCAGCCCAGTGGCTCAGTGAATCGTAGTCGGGTTCAATAATCAGTCTCATAAATTAAAACTGTAAAAAAATTAATCTAAGGGGAGTGTTCCGAAGAGTCGAAGCACTCCTCTTAGAATGTAAAAATATATGCATGTCTCATCGACAAGGCATTCTGTCGGCACAAAACTAATAAAAAAAATATTTTCTTGCTCTGTTATTGTTTTATTTTTTTAGTTGAGCGGCCATTTCCAAGCCCATGTTATAGGCAGCATTTACCACACCGGAGAGGTCACCTTGCTTTAACTGTACGGATTCGCCGGTCAGCTCCCAGCCCATTTCGGTGCCAAAGTTGCGCAATATATCTGCTGCTTTACCTGCCCAGCTAAAAGAACCGAAGCTGTTGTAGAGACGATTTTTGACCTCACGCACACGCAGCATTTCCGTTAGCGTGGTCATGGGAGTAAAAAGTCCATTGCTGTAAGTGGGTGCACCGAAGATGACACCGCGATATTTGAATATGTCGCGAATGATTTCCGAGGGGTCTGCAAAGCTGATGTTATATACTTTCACCTCCTTAACTCCTCCGGCAGAAAGTCCGGCAGCCACCACATCTGCCAATTGTTCGGTATGACCGTACATCGAGCCATAAACCACCACGGCACCTTCATGACCTTGGTAGGTGCTCACATCATGATATAGCTCCAGTAGTTCGGGCAAATGGCGTATGCCCCATACCTTGCCGTGTGTGGAGCAGATGTATTCGATATCCAGCTGAGCATCCACGATGCTTTTGAGTGCTTTCTGCACGAAAGAACCGTATTTGCCCACGATGCAGGAGTAATAGCGGGTCATTTCGTCGCGATAAGGAGCAATGGTATCTCCTTCGCAAATCACATTACCATCGTTGGCTCCGAACGAACCGAACGCATCGGCAGAGAAGAGTATTTTATCTGCTTGCTCATAGCAAAACATCACTTCGGGCCAATGCACCATAGGAGCCATGATAAACGATAATTCGTGTCGACCGAGGCTCAACGCATCACCTGTTTTCACTTCCATGGTGTTTTCGGTGATGGCGTGATAACCCTCCAGCATGGCCAGCGTTTTCTTGTTGCCCACGAGACGGATGTCTGGATAACGCTGACGCAGTAATCCGATGGCCCCGCTGTGGTCCGGTTCCATGTGATCGATAATCAGGTAATCTATCGGGCGATTGCCCAAAACGGAAGATATTTTGTGGAAAAACATATCGGCATAGCAAACGTCAACGCAGTCTATCAGGGCTACTTTCTCATCCACAATCAGATAAGAATTGTATGCCACACCATGCGGTATAGGCCACATGTTTTCAAATTTGTGTTTGGTGCGGTCATTAACGCCAACGTAGTAAACCGATTCGGTTATTTGAGGTACTTGATACATTATTATAATAGAGATTTGGTTATGATTTATTTGCAGAGAGAGTGGTTTCCCGGCGATGAATCGTCAGTGCACGTACCACCAGCCATACACCGATGAGCACGAAAGGGATGCTGAGCAATTGTCCCATATTCATGCCGATGGAGGCAATCATATTTATTTCCCAGACTTCCTGCACGATTTTAACCTGTTCGATAACAAATCTGGAGAGGAATATGCCTATTAGAAAAACGCCCACGATCAGACCACTGTATCGATTGGCAGCATCGCGTCGCCAATATAGCCACATACAGATGCCAAAGACTGCAAAGTAGCACAATGCTTCATAGATTTGTGTGGGGTGGCATCCCAGCAAGCCGTCCGGCACAGCCTCCCAATACTCCTTGCTCCGAGGGAAGCGGAAAGCCCAAGGCAAATCGGTGGCGTGACCGAAAATCTCGCTGTTCATCAGATTGCCCAGACGAATCATGCCTGCCACCAGCCCCACGGGCACGGCCAAACGGTCCAATATCCAAAGTATGCTCTTGTGTGTCACACGGCGCGAATAGAGCCAGCATGCCAGGATTACCCCTATGGTACCACCGTGGCTCGCCAAACCACCCTCCCACGTTTTCAGGATTTCCATGGGGTGCGCCAGATAGTATTCCGGTTCATAAAACAGGCAGTGCCCCAGACGGGCACCCACCACGGTGCCGATCATCACATACCAGAAAAGCTTGGGATACAGCCAGTCAGATTTCAGCCCCTCGTGTTTCCATATTTTTTCCATAATCATAGGACCGAAGATAACCAGTCCTACGCCGAAGAGAAGTCCGTACCAACGTATTTCGTGACTTCCCAAGGAGAATATCGCCGGGTCGATATTCCAAGTGATAGCATTCAGCACCATTACTCAAGAGCGTATTAAGTTCATACAAAGATAAATAAAACCCATCATACCGCTTCCATGCACCCGTTTATGGATTGATATACAGCATCTATCATACCTCCCCCAGAGCATGACAGGAAGGAATATCTCTTTATGGCATGAAATCAGAAACTATATAATGATACATTTTTCAAATGATAATCCCGGTGAGGCATGTGCATATCCGGCTACCCTAAACATAGTTATCGAGATAGCCTGCAACCGGTTCTTTGTATCGTGGGCAGCCTTGCTGTTTATTTTTGGACGGTATGGTGGTTTGGCGTTCTTGAGCAAAGCTTGTAAAAAAACAGAAGAGAATGTGTCAAATGGCGCATCCTCTTCTGTTTTTTACAAGAGACTCACAATTCGCGCAGGAGGTCGATGGCACGGCGCACAGCGTCCCGATTGGTGATGCGCCTTTTGTATTCATCGATGTGCACGGTGCCGCCCATGCTCACCTCCGGACGCTTAAACTGCATATCACCCGCTACCCATTCACCGAACGAGCCGTGGAATTGGCATGCACCCGTTTGGCGTGCCAGCTCCGTGATGTTTTCGGCATTTACACCGCTGCCCACCATGATGCCGATGCGGGAATCTGCAAAGCGTATCCATTGGGCTATGTTGGCTGCCCCCTCCATGGCTGTATAGGCACATCCGCTGGTCAGGATACGGGTAAATCCGTTTGCCTCTATAATCGTTTGGAGCGTCTCATCGGGTCGGGCGCACATATCGAAAGCCCGGTGAAATGTGACTTGCATCCCTTTTGCTGCTTCCAACAGCTGCTTATTGGTTGGGTGGTCATATTCGCCTTCTGGAGTCAGACAGCCGAAAACCACGCCGGCCACACCCATTTCACGGCAGAAGCGGATGTCGAAAAGCATCTCTCGTACTTCTGCTTCGGAATAGACAAAATCACCACCGCGCGGACGGATAATCACATGAATGGGGATATGGATGGTGCGCAAAGCCTCGGCAATCATGCCGGCCGAGGGTGTAGTGCCTCCTTCGGGTATGCCCATGCAGAGTTCCACACGAGTGGCGCCACCGTTTTGAGCCGCCAAACAACTTTCCACCGAATTGGCGCAAACTTCCAGTTCTATATTCATAACAGTCTCAATTACAGCACTAAGATACAAACACTTGCTCTATTTACCCTTATTTTGTGAAAGCCAAATTTCATAGCCGAAATGGTCAGAAAAAATTTATGCATAAAAAATTGTGATGGAGAATGTGTGTGATGTGGACGCAGAATTCAGAATCCGAAATTGGGGATTGGCAAAATGGGAAGACGATTTCGAAATCGTCAAAATACCCATCTGGTCATATACCCAATCCTATTCGATATAAGTATAGCAAAACAGCCCCGGACATCATGTTCGAGGCTGTTTTGTATATGCTCTAACGTGAATTCAATATAAGGAATTGTATTTGCTTCAAGAGTAAAACACGGGGGGATCACAGTCGGCAAATAGGATTCGCTTCAGGTTTGCGTCACATTCCTTAGATCGAACTTATGTTTTTTTAGGGCGGTATTGTCATGCTGCCTATTTCTTAGCGGCGCGGGCGGCAATGGCTTCCTTGATTTTTCCTTCCAATTCTTCTGCCAATTCGGGATTATCTTTAACGGTCTGTTTGGCGGCCTCACGTCCTTGTCCCAATCGGGTTTCACCATAACTGAACCACGAACCGCTCTTCTTGATAATCTCATATTCGGTACCGAGGTCGATGATTTCGCCCGAACGGCAAATGCCTTCACCAAAGATAATATCGAATTCAGCCTTGCGGAAAGGAGGCGCAACCTTGTTTTTGACCACTTTTACCTTGGTCAGATTACCCAATATATCGTCGCCATCTTTGATGGCAGTACTCTTACGAATGTCTATGCGTACCGAAGCATAAAACTTAAGCGCATTACCACCGGTGGTGGTTTCGGGAGTTCCGAACATCACGCCGATTTTTTCGCGTAACTGGTTGATAAAGATGCAGCAAGTATTGGATTTGCTCACGGCTCCCGTGATTTTGCGCAGAGCCTGCGACATCAGACGTGCATGAAGCCCCACTTTATTATCACCCATATCTCCCTCAATCTCAGCTTTGGGCGTAAGTGCAGCCACAGAGTCGATAACCACTATGTCCACCGCCGATGAGCGAATAAGCTGCTCGGCAATTTCCAGAGCTTGCTCGCCATCATCGGGTTGTGCTATCCACAAATTATCCACATCCACACCCAGCAACTCGGCATAAGTACGGTCGAAAGCGTGTTCGGCATCGACGATGGCTGCCAAGCCGCCTTTTTTCTGTGCTTCGGCAATGGCATGGATGGCCAATGTGGTTTTTCCGGAAGATTCCGGACCGAATATTTCGATAATTCGGCCACGGGGAAAACCTCCCACACCGAGAGCGAGATCCAACCCCAATGAGCCGGAGGAAATCACACTCACATCCTCCACATAGGCTTTGCCCATATTCATGATAGAACCTTTACCGAAGTTCTTTTCTATCTTGTCCATAGCCACCTGCAAAGCCTTGAGTTTATTCTCATCCGGCTTGATGCGGGCATCGTTTTTTTCTAATTCTTCTGACATCTTTGTATGTTTTATTGGATTGTTTTCAGTAATTGAGCTGCATGCTCTTTGGTCTTGATTTCCTTGCCACGGAAGATATGCGTGACCACACCTTCAGCATCGATGAGAAAGGTACTGCGCTCCGTGCCCATATACTTGTGCCCATACATGCTCTTTTCCACCCAAACGCCGAATTGCCTGTGCAGTTCGGTTTCCGTATCGGCTATAAGCCGAAAGGGAAGCCCATGCTTGGCAATGAAGCCTTGGTGACTGCGTGCCGAGTCTTTGCTCACGCCGATAATTTCGTAGCCTAAAGCTCGGATAGCTTCGTATCCATCACGCAGACTGCAAGCCTCGGCTGTGCAGCCGGAAGTATTGTCCTTGGGGTAAAAATAAAGGGCAATGGCACGTCCGGGGTAATCCGAGCGGCGTACTTCACGCCCATCTTGATCTGTTCCCAATAGATCGGGAACTTTATCTCCAATTTGTATCATATCGCAGTACAATAAAAAAGTCAATTATTTCTATCAAAGATAACAAATATAGCCGTAAAACGGATTTTACGAAATAGCAACACGTCTGCATTATGCATTGGAAGTAAAACACCTATGCAAATAACCGTTAATCTACCCTCACCAAGGTGCTATTATTTCGCTTTTGAATGTGATAAAACAGGGATTGAGACAGAAAAAACGGTCGAAAAGCCGTTTTGGGACTATTTTATCGTTCAAAAAGTTGTACAAAAGAAAAAAAACATTACTTTTGGAACTAACATCAACTATATCAGATACCTACGAGTGAAGCAACACACTTCATATTCTTTAATTTGACAATTTGATAGTCGTTGATGTAAAGTATAGAAACAAATCAACTTGCGTTTAATAATTAATAATTTCCAGATTATGAACAAATCAGAATTTATCGCCGCTGTGGCCGCTAAGGCCGGATTGACAAAAACCGATTCTCAAAAAGCAGTGAATGCTTTTGCCGAAGTCGTAGCAGAACAAATGAAAAAAGATGAAAAAGTCATCTTGATAGGTTTCGGTACATTCTCTGTAGTGAAAAAAGCTGCTCGCGAAGGTATCAATCCCCGCACCAAACAAACCATCAAAATTCCGGCACGTAAGAGCGTAAAATTCAAAGCTGGCTCTGCATTGGACCTGACTAAGAAGAAAAAGTAAATCCAAGCAGAGAGGTTTAAGAGAGACTTCCATACCCTCTAATTAATATTAAAGGCTTCACACCGTTTCTAAAGCAGAAACAACGTGAAGCCTTTAATTATATAACGAAACTTTAGGTCATTCTTATCGACACAAATCCATGTTTAGTCTTTATTTCTTCTTCGGCAAATAAGCCTTTAACTTGTATAACAATGTTTTCTTCTTATGTTTCTCGGATTGATGTCCATAACCGTAACCATAGCCGTAGCCATAACGTTTGCCATAGCCATAGCGATTACGCGATATCTTATCCAAGTCTACACCGTTCAACACCAAACCGGGCTTATGAAATTTACCATCAGAATATAAGTCGTTTATCAGACTGAAAGCCGTCTTTTCTGTATAATTTTCGCGACACACATAAATAGTGGCATCGGCATATTTGGATACAATCATCGTATCCACCACCAAACCCACAGGAGCACTGTCTATAATAATATAATCGAATTCCTGACGCATCTTATCCAAAAGTGTTTTCAAAATCGGACGATCCAAAAGCTCTGCGGGATTGGGAGGAATAGTACCGGCACTCAAAATGCTAAGGTTTTCGATTTCTGGTTTTTTAATCATGATGGCATTGTAGTTCAAATCCTGATCGGCAATCAAGTTTGTCAAACCACGAGGAGGATTGTGGAAGTTGAACGTCTTATGCAGCTGCGGATTACGGATATCCATACCAATGATAGCCACTTTCTTGCCCAAAATAGCCATACTTACAGCCAAGTTCGTAGAAATCAAAGATTTACCTTCTCCGGAAGTGGTGGAAGTAACGATAATAACCTTGTCGTCTTTCTCCAATGTAAACTGCAAATTGGTACGCAAGGTGCGGAATACTTCCGCCATGATATTATTGACATTCTTACGCACCTGCACACTGTTTTCGACGATGTTCTCATCGAAAGGCACATCGCCAAGCAAAGGCATCTTGGATAGTTTTTCCACTTCGGCGTAATTTTCGATTTTGGTACGGAAAAAGTCCAACAAGAAAATCACAATCACTGGAATAATCAATCCCAAAACAAATGCCGCCAACAGAATAATATTCTTTTTGGGAGAAATAGGGATATCAGAAGAAATGGCATCATCGATAATTTTGGCATTATCCGATGTGGCGGCCATAGCTATAGAATTTTCCTCACGCTTCTGCATCAGCATCAAGAAAAGTTGAGCCTTGATTTCCTGCTGACGATTGATATCCATCAAAATTCTCTCCTGAGTAGGAGCATTGCTGATTTTGCTACTCAACTTATTGGCTTGATTACGAATGCTCCGCTCGGTAATCACCAAACCGCTATAAGCACTTTTGATAGAAGAAATGATACTTTCGCGCAAATGGCGCAAATCTTCGGTTTTCTGAACCACCATTGGACTGGTTTCGGAAGCCGAACGAGCCATTTTATTGCGCTCTATCAGTGCTTCATTATATTGATTGATCAAGGTCGTCAGACTCACGTCTTCCAATCCCACATTGTTCGGAATCACATCGGTGGCATTCTTCGGATTGCGCACATTGTCACGCAAATACTCCATAATACGAAGCTGTGTATTGATTTTGACCAATTGCTGATCTACCTCTGCCTGACCTCTGACCACCGTTTCCAAGTCCGAAAGGGTGGTAAATCCGGCAGCTTGCTTGGTTTCTTCTATCTTACGCTCAGTGGTTCCCAACTCTTTGCTGATGATTTTCAAACGATCGTTGATGAATTCTTCTGTTTTTTGAGCCACAAGATTTTTATCCAAATTAGCCTCTTCATTGTAAGTCTTGAGCAACTGGTTGATAAAATCGGCACCCCATTTTGGGTCAATGGTTTTGAAGCGAATTTCTACCACTGAACTCATCTTATCGGTCAAATTCACATTCAGATTCTTCAGCAACGCTTTAGCCATACTGATTGGAGAAAGTATCGAAACAAACAGTGGTTCACCTTTAAATTTCTCCCAATTCTCATCAGATGTTTTTGTAATTGAGAGAGGTCCGATAGGAGTTTGAATGATAGCCGGCAACATTTTAACATCCAATAATTGTTCTTCATCTTCATGAGTCCATTTTAATTGGACGGTATTATCTTCTTTGGATATTTTTAGCACTAAATTAAACGGCACTTTTAATTCATTCAAAGTACTATCGGTAGCCGTAATCTGAATGGGTAAATTATAGAAAACCTGCTGTGAACGCACACGACCCTTAACCACATAATTCACGTGAGCACCCAAAGCAAGTACAGCCTTTTTGACCAAACTCTTGGAGGTAAGAATGTCCAATTCGTTCTTTACATTGTTGGTGGTGGAAACACCAAAATTCTGGAGATCCAATGCCATGCCACCCGATCCGGAAGCCATCATGCTTCGTCCTTTGGTTTTATCCTCTTTGAAGAGAATAGAGGCCGTTACCTCATATTGTTTTTCGGCATACCGAAAGTATATAAATGCTCCTATGATACAGATAATAACAGAGAGCACAAACCATTTCCACTGAAGTAAATATTTAGAAATCAGGGCTTTCAAATCCAAAGAATCAACCTCTTCCAGATGCCCGGTTTCCGAATTACGGGGTTGTAAATTATTATTCATGAGAAAACTATTTTCTTAAGACAGAAACGAGCAATGTGGCCACAGATGTGAGTACAGACACCACGGAGAACCAAATGGTTGTACCGGAAGAAATGGTCGAACTTTGTGCCCGTGCCTTGTTGGGTTCCACATATAAGGCATCACCTTGCTGCAAATAAAAATAGGGGGAATTCAGTATATCCATATTTCTTAAATCCAAAACCACGATTTCATGATTTCCGGATATTGTTTCACGTACCAATTTTACATTAGAGCGCTCGCCATACAGTGTCAAGTCTCCGGCCATGGAAAGTGCTTGAAAAATATTTACCTTGCCATTATCAATGGTATATTTACCCGGACGATTAACCTCTCCTAACACCGAAATTTGAAAATTAACAATACGAACACTGACACTTATGGGTTCTTGCAAATATTTTTGCGCCAAAGCATCGTGTATTTTCTTCTCGGCTGCATTTTCGGAAAGCCCCGCCACATGAACCAAACCAACAATGGGCAGGCTTATATTTCCATCATTCCCCACCAGATAAGACGGGTAGGCAACTCCACCGGCATATCCGGAAGGAGATACATAGGTGTTGGGCACATTAAAGGGTAAAACGGCCTCTTTGTCCAAACTACCGATGCTGACGGTTAAAATATCTTTCGATTTAATTTGCGTTTCAAAAAGTTGCGCCTTGTTCGATATCACTTGAACCTGTTTGTCTGCATCTAACCCTTGCAGATAGGCTACGTCTTTGACGCTTCCGCAAGAAGTAATTACCCATGCCACAATACAGAGGGTAGTCACCGTTTTTGCGATTTTCTTTATCAACATATTTTTTATCTTAAAATTTGCAAATAAACATGAAAAGCAGACCTCACAGATCTCTATAAAAAGACAATTATATCTCAAACTTTGACCTGTCAATCCTATTTTTCTTGCACTTTGTGCCAGAACATAGCCACAAAGATAATGTTTTCTATCTTTGCGAATACTAAATATATGTTTGTTTTTCTCTCTTTTTAGTTTAATAGATATGATTATTGCCATTGATTTCGACGGTACCATCGTCGAACACAAATACCCGGCCATCGGAGCTGAAATCCCATTTGCAATCGACACGCTGAAATTACTCATCGCCGAGCATCACCGAATCATTTTGTGGAGCGTGCGCGAAGGTAAACTGCTTGATGAAGCAATAAAGTGGTGTCGTGAACGAGGGGTGGAGTTTTATGCAGTAAACCAAGATTTTCCCGAAGAAGAAAAAGGAATGCGCGGTTTTTCGCGTAAACTTAAAGCCGATTTATTTATCGACGACCGTAACATCGGCGGAATTCCGGATTGGGGAACCATTTATGCCATGATTCACAGCGGCAAACCACTGCAACCTTACACGGCTTCGAACGATGATAACAACGAATCTTACCATCGTCATTCCGACCACAAAAAGAAGAAAAAACTTCTTGGTATTTTCTGATTTATCCGCTTACAAAGCGCTTAAATTAAGTAATTTTTCACTACAAGTTTGCTCATTTGAACAAAAAAATATATTTTTGCACCGCTTATAACCCCTACGGACATTTTATGTTTGTCAGCGAGGATAAAGCAAGGTCCTATAGCTCAGTTGGTT
>CAMFNC010000170.1 GCA_945965245.1 uncultured Porphyromonas sp.
TACCGCACCTTTTGTAAAAGCAGAACTCAAAATTAATACCGATATACTTTAAGAAAAGACTTCGAAATGAACACGAACAAAGAAAACAGATTGTCTAACAAGATATGTCCAGATGGCATGTCGGTGGAGGAGTGGCAGATAGCTCTGCGAAGAGAAAATGCCATCGATGCCGGATTTGAAGTAGAACATCTGGATGACAACCGCATTTGGGGCGATTATATGGTCATCAGCAACAATGGGCGTTATCGTGTGGCATTCCGCGGAGTGCTCAGTGACCGCAACTTCTGTTCCTGTCTAGATTTTCGAACCAACGGACTGGGTACGTGCAAACACTTGGAAGCTGTGACGCTGCACCTGCAACAGCATGTGGATGGCTACCCATGGGCCGGCATGGAATACAATCCTCCCTACTCCTCTATTTACGTGAGTTACAAAGGCGGGCGCAGTGTCAAAATTCGCGTGGGCGAAATGCAACGAATGGAGTATCTGCGTTTGGTCGAACAGTATTTCGATGCAGATCTCACTCTACCCGAAGACAAATACGACCAACTCTCCGAAATTGTGGATCGTGCTCAGAAAATCTCAAATTCATTCCACTGCTATGACGATGTGTATGAACTGACCGAGGCATACTCCATTCGCAAAATCTGGCAAGAGCAAATCCGTACCAAATACCCCAATGGTCGCATCCCGATGCTGCGCACCACCATGGATTTCTACAAAGACAATGAAGCTCGTGCCGGCATCGAACAGCAATTATACAAAATGACCGAAACGGGCTACGGATTGATTGTTTCCTCGGCACAGGAGTACTTCCCCATGTTTGTACTTCGCTTGGCAGAGGTCGTTTTGGCACACTCCAAAAGCAATAAAGTGGGCGTACTGATTATGCAAAATAAAGAAGATGTGGAAAAATGGGTACGTTTCAAAAAATACTTCACCGGCATAGAGAACCAATTGGAAGTATTGACAGTAGGGGATTTTACTAACAAGGTTTCATCCGGATTTACCAATGCCGGCTTTGTGTATGTGGATAAGGCCAACGGACTCAAAGAGTGGCGCGACATTACCTCCATGTCCATCAAGCGTATGATTATAGACCACCTCTATATGCGCATAGAAACCATGGCATACCTCACTCCCGTGCAACTCAGCTCTATCTTGCAGCATATCAGTCCGTTTATCATCGGACCTTTCTATAAGTTCATCCATACTTACCGCCCAACCTTCCCGCTCAAAGATGATGGCTCCAACATGCCACCTGAAACCCGTCACACCATCTTCCCCATCAAGCCCTCCATCATCCGCGATTTACAAGACATTGTGATTTCGGGCAGCGATTATAATCCCGTGGAAATAGACTCTGCCGCCGAACCTCTGCCAGAGGAAAAGGTGCTGATGCTGCTCAAAACGATTACCGAAGTGATCAATGACCCGGAAGCTCTACACATTCTGAACCAGAAACTCAAAGAACTGCAATGACAAACGAAGAGGCTCTGCCGGCATACCTCCGAGAGTTGGATGAAGCACAGCGCAGTGCCGTGCTCTATACCGATGGTCCCGCTTTGGTCATTGCCGGAGCCGGCAGTGGCAAAACACGTGTGCTGGTGGCCAAGCTGCTCTACCTAATGGAATTGGGTTATGCGCCATCTTCGCTAATGGCACTTACCTTTACCAATAAGGCTGCACGTGAAATGCGTGAACGCATGTATGCCCATGTGGGAGCATTGGCATATCAGATACCCATGGGCACGTTTCACTCCATCTTTGCCCGCCTGCTGCGCACTTATCGGGAGGAAATCGGTTTCCGGGAAAATTTTACCATCTATGATACATCGGATAGCAAGAGCTTACTCAAAAAAATCATCAAGCGGATGGACTTGGACGATAAAACATATCGACCCAATGTAGTGGCCAATCGCATTTCCAATGCCAAGAATCGCCTCATATCACCCCAAGCCTACCTTTCCGACCAGGATTTTTTTACATACGACAACCAGTCGCACATACCGCGCACAGGTGAAATCTACCAACGCTATCAGCAAGAATTGCGTGAGAGCAATGCCATGGATTTCGATGACTTGCTCTTCTATACCAATGTCTTATTGAGAGATCACAAGAAGGCGTTGGATGAAATCCGAAGCTGCATCAGTTTTTTATTGATAGACGAGTATCAAGATACCAATTTTGCCCAATACATGATTTCGCGACAGTTGATGCAAAATCATGGTAAAATCTTTGTGGTGGGCGATGATGCTCAGAGCATCTACTCTTTTCGCGGTGCCAACATCAATAATATCCTCTCTTTTCAGAATACTTTTGCCGGTACCAAGCTGTTCAAATTAGAGCAAAACTATCGCTCTACGCAGACTATTGTACAAGTGGCCAATGCTCTAATTGCACACAATGAAGCACAAATACACAAAGAGGTTTACTCCGAAAATGAGCAAGGCAACCGCATAGAACTACACGAATGCCTCACGGCAGACGATGAAGCCGCATGGGCTGCCGATACCATCAAGCTGGCGATGCGAAGCGGCGAACATGAATACTCGGACTGCGCCATCCTCTACCGCACCAATGCACAAAGCCGCGTCATCGAACAAGCTTTCCGCTCGGCACGCATCCCCTTCCGCATCTATGGCGGACATGCCTTTTTCGATTACAAGGAGATCAAGGATGTGATTGCCTACCTCAAATTGGCCGTCAATCCCATTGACAACGAAGCCTTCCTTCGTGTGGTTAATTATCCAAAACGCGGATTGGGCGATGTTACACTAAATAAACTACGCGACGCGGCTGCCAAAAACGGTATTTCGCTCTATGAGCAAACTACCCTCGAAAGAATTGAAGAAGTACAGGTGAATAAACCCACGGCTCAGAAGTTATTGGCTTTCCATGATTTAATACAATCTTTTATTGAAAAGCTCCATAACGAGGAATTACCATTCAACGAACTGACCAAGAGCATCATCTCCGGCAGCGGCATTCAGGCAGAAATCATGTCGGACAATACGGCCGAAGGGCTGAAAAGTCAAGAGAACTTCAAAGAACTTTTGAGCAGCATCGACGAATATCAGACTAAATTGATGGAATCTGATATTACTCCCACCCTGCCGCTGTACCTCTCGGAAGTATCGCTGATGACCGACCAAGACACGGGCAACGAAAACGACAATGTGGTTACGCTGATGACCGTGCACGCTGCCAAAGGGTTGGAATTCGATGAAGTTCTGATACTGGGACTTGAGGAACAACTCTTCCCCTCCATGATGTGTAGCACGGCTGCCGAAATAGAGGAAGAGAGACGCCTGCTCTACGTGGCCATTACCCGCGCACGTAAATCCTGCCACATCGGTTATGCCATGCAGCGGTATCGTAATGGTTCGTTGGAATTCATGCGCCCCAGCCGCTTCCTGCGCGAGCTGCCTCCGGCTTTGCTCGAACGCAGCAATACATCTGGCGTGGACCCTTACGGCACGCTACGTGGTTCGCCTCACGGGCGCAAGCATGGCGACAAGTTACCTACGGACTTCCCGAACGCCCCCTCCGACAATTATCTTCTGGACAACCATCCTCACCGCTCATTCATCGGCAAACCGGTACATTTGGGCACACGGCGTGCCGACGAACCGCTCACTTCACACCAATCCATCGGCTGGCTGCAAGTGGGTGATACGGTGGCACATGCCAAGTTTGGAATTGGCATCATCAACGGATTGGAAGGTGATGGTGAGAATGCTCGTGCCACAGTGCAGTTCAACAACGAATTCGGAATCAAGAAAATGGTGCTCAAATTTGCCAAACTCCAAAAGCTATAACCCACTCCAAACATCAACTTCTTTCAGTACGCTCCCCCCTTGTGCATCAACATAAAGTCCTCACCAATGAAACGAATATTTACCCTGCTTGTCATGCTTTACTTTTGGGGTATTACAGCACACGCCACACCTACCTCAACGGATAGCCTGTCTATAGATTATTATGGACATTTGTATCTTCATGGTCTATTCTGCAATCACCCCGGACGCTTCATCTTCGACTCCGGTGCATACTCGCTCTATCCCGATAGCATATACTTGGCAGATACGCATCTTAAATTCAAAAAAATCATTCAGGCACATCAACCGGGAGCCGGCATCAAAGCCCCATTGGTACCGGTGATATTAGATACCGTGACCTATGATTTCGGTTCGCATTCTTATTTTTCACAGATAAGCCCGATTTTGCAATTGAAACCTATTTTGGGAGACCGGGCAGATGGTATTATCGGCTTGGAATACTTCCAAGATAAAATCTTTGGCATCAGCTATGAAAAGAATTTGCTGCATACCTATTCCAAACTAACGGAAGCGGATACTGCCGGTTATACTCCATTTCCTCTGAAACTGCGCAAAGGGAAACTTTTCTTCCCGATTGCCGTTGCTATCAATGACAGTATAAGCATCAAAGGTGATGTTTTGGTGGATCTCGGTTCCGGCTCTTCCATATCACTTACATCTGCTACCTCCGGAAAATATGGGTTAGCAAGCGCTATTTCCCGGAAACTGAATTATTACACTCGATATGGCGGTATCGGTGGCGAATCCTATAGCCATGAATTCCGTGCGCTCAATGTGCAAATCGGCCCATGGATTATTCCGGAAATACTAATGAATTATAGTAGCGACCCAAGCGGTGCTTTATCTTCTGACACGCATATCGGTTTGGCGGGCAATGATCTTTGGGAACGTTTCGACATGATTTTTGATTTACCCAACTTAAAACTGTATCTAAGACCCAATAAGCATTTTGACGAGCCTTTTAGAGTCGGAAGGCTGGGTTTTTCGTATGTGGATAGAAGTAAGACATTGGGTTACTGGGTGGTATCAGGCATGTATATAGGCTCTCATGCCGAAAAGGCTGGTCTTAGAGTGGATGATCACATTTTGGAATGGGATGGCAAGAATGTCAAAGAAATCGACGAACGGCATTTCTCCTTACAAGGTAAAAATCATATTCATCTGACCATTGTACGAAAGGGCGAGAAACGAACCATCGAATTTGACCCGGAAGACGGGAATAGATTATGACACCCTGACATTTGTCTAAAAAACACATATATGTGCCAAATATCTTTTTAGCGGTTTAGATACTGTTAAAATGGCATTCATCAAGATTTGCAGCTTGCGCAATGGGCATACTGCACAAATATGCCAGGCAATGCTAACAATCCGTTTGCAGCACAATCCGAGCCATTGGCTTCCGAGCCAAAAAATGGCTACCTTTATGCCCATCAAGGGTATCCTTGGCTGAAAAACAAACAAACCGATATAACGCAATAGGGGTATTTCCTGATGGGGAGCAAGAAAATAAATACTTTGTTTTCCTACTTCTCATCTCACTTATTTGATTAATGATTATGGATTGGTTATCAACGCTTTTCACAGGCACGGGCACAGCCCATTCCATTTTTCTCTTGGCTCTAACCATTGCCGGCGGTATTTTGCTGGGTCGTATCCGCATTTTTGGCATTTCTTTGGGCGTCACTTTTGTTTTATTTGTGGGCATTCTGCTCAGTCATTTCGGCATGACCATGAATCCTGAATTGCTTCATCTTTTTCAGGAATTCGGTCTGATATTGTTTGTCTTTTCTATCGGTTTGCAAGTGGGACCGGGATTTTTCTCTTCGCTTCGTACCGGCGGACTCAAACTCAATCTGATTGCCATGGGTGTGGTATTCACAGGTGTGGTCACTGCCATCGGACTGCACTATATTACAGGCTTGGATATGGCTTCTATGGTAGGGGTGCTCAGCGGTGCAGTAACCAATACACCCGGATTGGGCGCTGCCCAACAGGCTTTCATGGATATTACCGGCAGCATGAACTCACAGATTGCCACCGGTTATGCTGTAGCCTATCCTTTGGGTGTGGTGGGCATCATTATATCCATCATCCTGCTCCGTTTTATCTTCAGTGTAGACGTAAAGAAAGAACAGAAGCGATTGGACACCGAATCGGACGATACCTCCATTTCAGCCATTGCTCTAAGTTTGATTGTGCGCAATCCGTCACTATTTGGCAAAACCATCGAACAACTCAATCGCATGCTGTCCGATTATTCATTTGTAATCTCTCGCCATTGGAACATTGCCACCAACACCATTTCCGTGGCTTCTTCGCAAACTGTATTGCATGAAGGCGACCGTATTTTCATTATCACCACCGAACAAGATCATGAGTTTCTCAAAGGTTATGTGGGCGATGAAATGGAATTGGATCGCAAAATGTGGATACCCACAGACTCCAAGCTGGTCAGTAATCGCTTTGTGATTACCAATAAAGAGCTTAACGGCAAACGCCTCGGTTCACTGAAACTCCGCCAATTGGAAGGTGTGAATGTAACTCGTATCAATCGTGCCGGTGTAGACATGGTGGCCATGCCGAGCCTACCTCTGCAATTGGGCGACAAGCTCACTGTGGTGGGCAGTGAGGCTGCCATGGATAAAATCAAACAAATCGTGGGCGACTCAGTAAAGCATCTGCACGAACCCAACCTTATCGGTATCTTCCTGGGCATCGCCTTGGGTATTTTATTGGGTTCCATTCCCTTTAATATACCGGGTGTTCCGCAGCCGGTCAAACTTGGTCTGGCAGGAGGACCGCTCATCGTGGCCATTCTTTTGAGCCGATTCGGCTATCGCTACCACATCATTACTTATACTACCCAAAGTGCCAATCTGATGCTCCGCGAAATCGGTATCACACTTTTTTTGGCATGCGTGGGACTAGGTGCCGGCGGTTCGTTTGTGGAAACGCTCAATAATGGCGGTTGGGCATGGGTTGGCTACGGTATCATCATCACCATGCTACCCATTCTCCTCATCGGTGCTTTGGCTCTGAAAGTATGGAAAATCAATTACTTCACACTGATGGGACTTTTGGCTGGTAGCACCACCGACCCTCCCGCTCTGGCATATTCCAACAGTTTCTCCGGCAATGGTGCTCCCATGGTGGGTTATGCCACGGTCTATCCGCTTACCATGTTTATGCGTGTCATATCGGCACAACTTCTTATCCTATTGTACTGCGCCTGATAATACAAGCCATCCATCAAATAAAATAGGGAGAACGGACGAGTATGTCTGTTCTCCTTATTTTTAATTTTAGTTTCCGGCACGGGTAAGTTCGGATTTATTTCCGGCAGCATGCTGTCTGCCCTTTACCTTACTGCTACCGAATTGATAGCTAATACTCAACGTCAGTTGGTGCGTATCATAGTCATTAACATACATTTGCTTGATACCATTGGTATAAGTGTATTGTTTGGCCACTTGGGTGTGCAAAACATCCTTCACAGCCAAAGCGCATTGCAATCTGCCATCCATCAGATTGGCTTTCAATCCCATGTTAACACATTGAGAGGCAGGAGTTTCAACAATCAAATTCTTTTCCGGAGAATTATACATATAGG
>CAMFNC010000171.1 GCA_945965245.1 uncultured Porphyromonas sp.
AAAAAAAGCGACTCCGACCACAGCTGGCGGATGATGGCACTGCGACTGCTGCCGAGCAATTTTTTCAGAGACACTTCTCGTCCGCGGCTGCCGGCTTGTGCCAGCGTCAGATTGATGTAACTGATGATGGCAATAATCAGAATGAGCAAAGAGGTTCCCGTGAACAGTCGGATACGTGAAAGATTGCCTCGCTGCGAAACACTATAACCACGTTCATCCCCCACCGGTTCCATATAGCACTTGAGCAACGGATTCAGCACTGCCTGCGCCTTTTCATCGAACGCATAAGTAATATCCTTGCCCTTCATCAACTTCTGCACCGTGGCGGTTTGGGGGATGAGGTTCACTCCCGGGCGTGCTTTCAGATATGCCCAATAGCTGCCGTGATTCCAATCATTGGGCTGCGGCTCCAGAGCAAACAGCAGTTGCATCGGCTTGATGTGGCTGTTGCTCGGCATATCCCTCATAATCCCGGTGACACGGAATGTCTGCTTCTGCTTCTCCCAATTCACATAGCAGATTTCCTTGCCGATGGGCGATTTGTCGCCAAAGAGGGTTTGAGCCAGACTTTCCGAGATTACGGCACTGTTTTTATCTGCCAACACGGTGGCAGGGTCTCCATCCCGAAGCGTATAACCGGAAAAGAAAGTAAAGAAATTGGCATCCACACCCAATCGTCCGATGATAATGCCATCGGACGGCTTTTCGGGACGAAAAACGTAATCTTCGTGATTCCATTCTCCCACACGGCATACGTCCTCCACATCGGGCATCTGTTCTTTCAATATGGTGGCGGCAGGGTATGTGGTTATGGGGCCGCTCATCCCCTCCATCTCCGATTTGTAATTGAGTTGATAAATGCGGTCGGCATCGGGTTGGAAAGCATCTGCGCTGTTTTCACGATTCACATAGAAACCCAGCAGAATAACAAAAGTGAGCGACAAGGCAAAGCCTACCACGGTCACAAACGTATAGAGCTTATTACGACTCAGATATTTCAAGTAGGTACGCATAAAAGGACTGATTGATTTATTCGTTTTTGAGATATTTAACAGGGTTGGCACGTGAAGCCCTCCAACTCTGTGATGAGGTACTTATTAAAGATAATATCATAATAATGAAGGTGGCAACGGCAAAAATCCACCAACTAAGCGTAATATGATAGGCAAAGGTTTGCAACCAACGATTCATGGCCCACCATGATATGGGGAAAGCTATCAACACGGCTATGCCCAAAAGGGAGAGCGACTGCACGTTCAGCATAGTCATGATGGAAAAATCCGTGGCACCATTGACTTTGCGCACGGCTATCTCCTTTTCTTTTTGCTTAATCATATAGAGGCTCATGGCAAAGACTCCCATCAGCATAATCAGTACTGTTAAGCATGCAAATGCCATTATCAACTGAGACAAATGAGTCTGCGAACTATACCGTTCGCGAATGATTTCGTCTGCCCATTGCAATTCTACATCTTCTGCTCCGGTCACCTTTTTGTATGTATTGCCAATAGCTTTGTGAGCCATACTTTTATCGGTGCGATCGGATATGCGTACCAAGGTATACCAAGGATATGTAGATGGGTATAATGGCCTTATTTGCAAAGGCGGTTGCTCCATATCCAATGGTTTGAACTTGATATTCGGGATACTTGCCACCATCCGATAGCGTGTATTATCCTCATCGCCTTGCGTAAATATCCCGGTTTGAGGATCGGGGCACACGGCATTGATCATCCCGATATTTCCACATTCGGGGATGACCTCGGTTTCTCTAATTCGCTCTACATCAAAAAGCACGTCCAGTGGCTCATTGGTCAGCAGTGTAGGCTCGATTTCAAAAAAAGAAAAGAAAGCCGAATCCACCACCATTTCCCAAGAACTTACACTCACACCGTTTTTGCTAAAAGACATATTATTCAATCCTTGGATGGGATTGCCACAGGCAAATGTTATCATCTCCACCCCGGGTATTTTCTTTAGTTCGGAACGTAGCAAATTTTGAGGCACGGTATCGACCTGATTATGTATCCACAATACGCCACGTGTACGAAATCCCAAATCTGCATGAATGAGGTAATGGGTCTGTCGGATAATCACAAAGCTGCAAACCAAGAGTGCCAATGAAATGGTATATTGAAATACAATCAATATTTTGGAATAGATATTCTTAACCTTATAGCGCAGTGTGCCTTTAATCACTTCTATGGGTTTGAATCGAGATATAACCCATGCCGGAATGATACCGGAAAGTAGCGAAATGAAACAGACAAAGGCTAACATCAATATAAGTGACATCGGGGTAAATATTTGTTTGAGGTTAAGCGTGGTTTCCAATACCCGATTAAAGTAAGACTCCGAAGCAAAAGCTAGGACAATCCCTAATAAAAAAGTAAACAAAGTCATGGTCACAGATTCTGTCAGCAACTTGCGAACCACCGTGGAACGACTACCACCAAGAAGTCTGCGAATAGCCGCCTCTTTGCCTCGGAAGCCGGCTTGTGCCAAAGTCATATTCACATAATTAAGCACGGCTATTACCAAAATCAAAAGCACAATAAGAGTCAGCACACGCACTTTGGTCTTACTATTGTGATTGGCATCCATGCTACCACCTTGGGACCGAGCATCATAATAACAATCTCTTAGCGAAAGAAAATGCAGCTCCTTTTGAAATCCTTGCTGATACATCCACATCCGCTCATCATTCTGAAAAGTATTCAGAAGAAAATTTTCTTTACCTCGAACATCGGTTCCTGCCTTCAGAAGGTAGAAAGCTGTGAAGCTGCAATTACCCCATCTGAATGCATTATCGCCACGCATATCGTGAAGCAACTGATAGTTGCCCACCACATCCACCGGTTTGAACAGCGAATTATACGGAAACTCTTCCATGACACCCGAAACCACATAATCGGCTTTATCTAAAGTAATGGACTGCCCAACCGGGTTCTTTTCTCCATATAATTGTCTACTCAATTTTCGGGTAATCACCACGGATTTGGGACTTAATAATACTTCAGAGGGAGATCCGTTTTCGAGCTTAAAATCAAACATGGGGAAAAAGGTACTATCCGCCAGCAAAGCATGAATGCCAAGTTTTTCTCCCAATGCTGTCTTGACAGAAAAATCCACACTACTGATACGACAATAAGAGTCTATTTCCGGTAATAACCCTTGGATGACTTCCGGAGCCAAGTTCGAGCAATTGGATGCTTCTTCCGAAACTATCATAAATATGCGGTCGGCTTTGGAATGAAATTTATCCACCGTCAGTTCGTTGCGGACATACTGCCCCAAAATAATCACAAACATCATGGAAACGGAAAATCCGAAGACAGTTACAAACGTGTAGAGCTTATTGCGGCTCAGGTATTTCAGATAGGTACGCATAAAGATGTATTTAATGATGTATGAGATTCATGAGTTTATTTGAGGATGAGTTCTTGTGCATCTCCGAATGATTCGTAAGATGAGGTAACCACGCGTTCGCCGGGTTGGAGACCGGAAGTAACTTCGTAAAACTGCGGATTTTGCCGACCAATGGTGATTTCGCGACGCACGGCACGTTTGCCGTCTTTGCTCAAGACATAAATCCACTGACCGCCCGTGGTCTGATAGAAAGCTCCGCGAGGTATCATGATGGCCCGTTGCGGTTGTCCCAATTGCAAATTGATATAATAGGTCTGACCGGTGCGGATATTATCGGGGCGTTCGCCACTGAACACAAACTCGGTGCGGAATTGCTTGTCGCGCACCTCCGGGAATACTTTGCGCACCCGCAAGCCAAAATTCTTGTCCTGACGCTCGAAAGAGGCTTCCAAATCGGGACGCACACGGTCTATATAGTGCTCGTCTATCATGGCTTCCACCTTATAGTCGCTAAGCACATTGATTTGACCGATTTTCATACCAGCACCCACATTCTGTCCGATTTCTACTTCCAGCAAGCCCAACTGACCATCCACCGGAGCTTTGATGTCCAAATCGGAAACACGCTCACGAACCAACATGAGGTTTTGCTGCATATTGTGCAGGCTTTCCTCCATTTGCTTGACTTGAATACCTCGGTAGATTTCGTCCTGCTTCTGACGTTCGCGCACCAGATTATACGACTCTTTGGCCACACGGGCATCTTCCGCAGCTTGCAGATATTCTTCGCGTGAGCAAAGCTTCTCTTCATACAGTTTGGCAAACTGATCGGCACGGCGTTGCTTGCGGGTCACATCGGTTTCCAATTGCAGCCGCTCGCGCTTTAGGTTCAGACGATCCTGTTCCATAGTCACTTGGGTATTGCGCAGGAAGTTCTGTTTTTCTGCCAGCTGCGCTTCGCTATTGAGTATATTGAGCGTCATGTTCGGATTGGTCAGACGCACCAGCACCTGCCCACGGTGTACCATGGTACCCTCTTCCACCAATTTCTCGGCCACCACTCCGCCCTCCAATGCACTCAATTGGATGGAACTGATGGGCTGCACCTGTCCATTGATGCGCACATAATCATTAAATTCGCCTGAAGTCACATCGCTCACGGTCACTTTGTCGCGCTCCACACGATACTTGGCGGCATGATTGCCAAAAATCATCCATCCCAAAGCTGCCAGCAACAGCACACCGCCGGCTATATAAGGAATATGTTTGCGCTTCAGACCTTTTTTCTTTTCGATTTTTCTGTCCATAACGGGTATTTATTTTTTGATTTATTCAATGTTTCCGGCTTCACCTTGATAATAGCTCACATATCTGCATTTGAGCAAGTACTGCGTATGGGCACGCAGGCAATTGATACGTGCCTCCAGATAGCGGTTGGCCACGGCAGACAGTTCGATAGCATTAATCAATCCCACCTCATAACGCCGAACAGCAGCCCGATAGGCCAATCCGGTGGCTTTGACGTTTGCCACACCCTGCACATATTGCTCCAGAGCGCCTTGCATATCACCCACCTGACGCATCACATCTATATATAAGGAGTGGCGCGCACGCTCTTCCTCCAGATGTGCCGTCAGCCGATTGGCACGGGCACGAGTGAGCGATGTGGTGGTACTGAAGCCGGTAAAAATGGGAATGAATATATTCAACCCCACATAACTACCCCGGCGGTTCTTGATTTGCTCCCGAAACGGTTCGTATGCCGAACCGTCCATAAAGCGAGAGAAACCGGTATTGAAGCCTGCCGACAAACTGATACGAGGCATCAGAGACCCGAATGCTGCTTTGGCAGAAGCATCGGCAGCACGAGCTTGCAGGCGAGCCATCTGCATGGTGGGGTCGGTCTGCAAGGCAGTGGCATATATCCGGTCTGCATCGGTCTGCATCAATGGCACGGATACGCTATCCAATATCATCATGGGGATGGAGTCCACAAGCAATTCACGCTCTATCTCCCAATTCATTTTTTCCTTGAGTTGTAGCTCGGCTATGCGCATCTGCGTACGGGCAGCTGTCAGTTTGGCGCGATCATCCGCCTCGCGTGCGGCCACCTCCAGCACATCGGCATGGGATTTATTGCCCAATTCTTCCATGCGGCTGATTTGGCGGAGTAAATGGCTGCTCTCTTGCAGCTTTTCCTCCGCCAAACGCAACAAACCACGATTATATAAGAGATTGTAATACGCTTCGGCAGTGCCCAAAGCTATAAGACGATGCTGTTTGCGCACATCCATTTGTGCCCCTTGACGTATCAGACGCTGTTCCTCCACCTGAAAGAGGCTTCTGAAACCATCGAAGAGCGTCATGCCGGCACTGATGCCATACGAATTACTGAAACTATTGACATCTGTATAAGTATTGGTTTCGGCATTCAGACCGCGACCAAAATTGAAAGAAGCATTGCTCGAAGCACTGATTTCGGGCAATAGATTGCCGATGGCTCGACGATATTCGGCGCGTGCCGAACGCAAACGTGCATGGGCACTGCGCACATCAATGGAGTGGATGCGGGCATAGCGAATACAGCTATCCAGGCTCATGGGCACGGAATCCGGGGTGTGCTGCGCCAGAAGCCGGGGGGCACCCGAAAGCAAGACGGCCAGAAGCGGCAAAGCCATGCGGCGATAGAGTTTAGAAATCATAGGTTTATGCAGTTTACTGTTTGTTTCTGCTTAAAACCGTGCCAAAACCGTGCCAAATACTCTATAATATTGAAGATCAATGAAT
Organism: uncultured Porphyromonas sp.; assembly: GCA_945965245.1. GTDB lineage: Bacteria > Bacteroidota > Bacteroidia > Bacteroidales > Porphyromonadaceae > Porphyromonas. The sequence goes on from CAMFNC010000171.1 coordinate 6,157, forward strand.
TAACAAAACAAGAAAAAATCAAAAGTGTAAAGAAACTTTACAGTGAAGTGTAAAGGGTGTA
>CAMFNC010000172.1 GCA_945965245.1 uncultured Porphyromonas sp.
TCCTATGACAATCAAACGTGCCAGCATGGGGGTTAATTTAACATAGATGGGTGTTATGGCATCTTGTGAAGCACCGGCGGCTGTAAAATTTGATTTGGAAAGAGGTATCAGCCCTTGGTCGTTTGACATGGCTATATCGGAAACCACATTGTTACTGCCTGCTGCATAATGTAGGAAACCGACTCCGGAAGCCTCCAGTGCTTTGTCCAGTTCCGATAGTTTGACCCCCTTTAAAAATAGCGGACGCATAATATCGGTGGGATTGGCAATAACCAACAATTTGTAATTGTCCGGCAATATATTTGTTTTCAATACAAAGGTCGATAATGACTCATTAAATGTAACCATTTGACTGTAAACAACTTCTGCTTTCTCTGCGGTCTCAGGGGAAGAGTAAAAAACAAAAAGAAGCTCTTTAATGGTTTTCATGGGGTCGCTTTCCGCAGCACGTAGTGCCGATTGTTGTTTTTCAATGCAAAATTTGAGTTCGTACGAGCCGTCACCGAATGCTATTTCGGATTCAGAAAGTTCAGGCTTATCCAAATAGCCATTTTTTAACGTGCAGGATGTGAGAGCCATTAAAAAAAGAACAAATAATAATTTACTGCCATAAATTCTCAAATGCATTTTCATATGAAATAGGATTTAATAGATGGTTTATAATACAATACAAAGATATTGCAAACACAAAAATTACCACAAATTCTTGGCGTATGGGTCAAAATTATTGGTGGATTATTTAACGTTTGAAGCATACCCAACTCCTTATATCGAACTCACGTTTTTTATCGTTTGATAGAAAAAGACAGTTTGAGCTTGATGGTCGATTTGTTGTTCCAATTCCTCTTCGGAACAATCCAAACATTCACTCATTCTGCTATACAATTGGTCAATGGAACATTCGGAGGTATCGGTTTCGATGAAGAGGCGATTGGCTTCATAAGCTGCCCGTGCAGCGGTGGGATGATATCGCTCTCCGAAACTCAAATAAAATCCATGCATCAGCAGTTGGTGGCAGAGCTTTTCGCCTCCTCTGAAGCCATGAATAATCCAAGGTGTTTTGGGCTGCACTCGTTTATGCAACATTATTATTTCGGCATACGTTTTTACCACATGAAGCACAATTGGTTTGCAGTATTGTTCGCTCCACTGCACTTGCATTTCAAGCAATCGTATTTGTTCCTCCCATGAAATATCCGAACAAAGTCGATCCAAACCACATTCACCCAATGCCAAAACATTAGGAGATTGAAGGCACTCCGGCAGACTATCTATGTTAATTGCAGCCGCATACCAAGGATGAATACCCACTGTGTAATATCCTCCTTCCGACAGTTTGCCCACGTCTTGCAATGTCAGTGACTGGAGACGCATCAGCACATCGGACGCAACAGCCGGATGGTGTGAATGAATATCCCACAACATGAATTAAGGCACAGGGTCGTAACCACTGCCTCCCCAAGGATGACAGCGCAAAATTCGTTTGACAGCCAAATGTAGACCTTTGAACGGACCGTGCTTCCGGATGGCCTGCACGGCGTAGGTAGAACAAGTGGGAGTGAAACGACAAGAAGGAGGTGTCAGTGGCGAAATGGCACGCTGATAGAAATAAATGGGCAGTAAAAGCATCCACACCAATATGCGGCGAATGATGTTCCCCATCTTTTTCATTGTTCTACTTTTTCTTCTATTTTGCTCAGTGCTTTGCATACTGCAGCCTCCATGGTGGTATAATCCGGCAGCTCATTGGTCACAATACCGAAAGACAGCATCAAGTATTTTTCATGCTCTACCAAGCAAGCCTCCAATGAATGTTTGTGATGCCGATAAGCCTCGCGCATCAGTCGCTTCACGCGATTGCGCTTCACTGCCCGCCGAAATCGCTTCTTGGGAGCACCGGTCATGATGCTGCATCGTGCCATACGCGGTTTATCTTGGAGCAAATACACCACACGCAGCGGATAGGCTATAAAAGAAGAACCCAAAGCGAACAACCGCTCTATCTCATCTCTAAGATAGAGCCGCTCCGTTTTGGGTAATGTATAAGAAAGTTGGGGGGGCAGTTCGCTTTGTTGAGTCACTATTTTTTGTGCTTGGTCAGATACAAATCCAAGGCGGTGGTCATGGACTGTGCCTCCACCGAGGGAGCAGAGAGGTCTAAGCGAAACCCCTCCTCTTCGATGGCTTTGGCAGTAGATGGGCCGAATGCGCCCAATTTAATATTGCCTTGCTCGAAATTGGGAAAATTCTTTCGGAGTGATTGCACACCGATGGGGCTGAAGAATAGGATCATATCCACCTGATTAATGGCCAAATCGCTCAAATCATCGCTCACTGTGCGGTACATGATACCGGTGGTGAAAGCAATCTTCTTGGCGGTTAGCATATCAATCAAGTCACGCTTGTGCTCCTCGGCAAGGGGCAGGAAATACTTTTCTTTGGGGTGCTTGCCAATCACTTCCATCAAATCTTCCGGTTGTCCGGATCTACCAAAGAAGATTTTGCGCTTGCGATACACCGTATATTTTTGCAGATACACGGCCACAGCCTCGGAGATGCAGAAATATTTCATTGCTTCAGGCATCTCCACCCGCAATTCTTCTGCCAAGGCAAAGAAATGATCTATTGCTTTGCGTCCGGTAAAGACAATGGCTGTATGGTCTAAGATGTTAATTTTTTGGTTGCGAAATTCACGAGCCGACAGAGTTTCCACTTTGATGAATGGTCGAAATTCGACCTCTACATGGTGTTGCTCGGCTATATCGTAATAGGGAGATTTGCCGAAAGCCGGCTGGGGCTGTGAGATTAAAACCTTCTCAATTTTATTACTCATGGGAATAATGTCAAATATCCGTGGATAGCCACAATGTAATCGATACCGTAATATAAGTATATAAAGGGCATCAATTCATGGGCACAAAGGTACAAAAAAAGATGGATTATACCAATGACACTTCGTTCTGCTACCGACAAGGTTTCCCAGCACACCGCCAGTCGCCACAGCAAAAATAGCCCTAATACCATGTAGCATGCCGCTTGTGCTGTGGGGGCTATCCATAACAAAGTCACGGGAATAATCAAGAGTATCACGAATAGCGTTTCGAGCAGATGATACATCTGAAAAAAACGTTGGAAGCGTTCTGCTGGAAGAAATAACCCTCCCAGCTTTCGATATATAAGACGACGTATTAAGAAAAAGCCTCCCACCGAAAGACTGATAAATGCAAACAGCAAAATAGAGGCCTTATAATCCGCCAATGCAATTTCGCCTCGCAGTCGATAATAGACAAAGAATGCCATTCCAAAAGATAAAGCCTCCATGGTATGGATGGCCATATTGAGCCATGCAGGGTGTGTGAACCGCTTGACATAAGCCGTAAACTCCTCCATACGCCGATGCTTGATACCTTCGTATATCCAGTATAATACCGAAGGGATATGCTGAAGCAATAGGGCTGCCACCAGCCACAAAAAGAACAGCACGAGGATAAAGAAATCCATCCCCGGTTGATTGACCCAAAAATTATTCATCCGACAAATTTACTCGACAAATACGCCATGGATGTATATCATTTTTTCCCCGAAGAGATTTAATGGGGCGAAAAAACAATTCAAAAGTCACAGGGCGGGCATACACGCAGTCCGACTCCAACGGACCACCCTGGCCGCAACTATAACCACCCAAACCGGTTACGGCGTAGTCCAAATGCAGATAATTATTGCTACCCTCCGGCAATTCGTGGCGATGCCCCGTAAGGGTCATATCCAGAGCCGAATAAGGCAATGCTTGTGCAGAAAAGGAGTGGGGAGCACTCACCTCAAATCCCACACCCTGGGCATCGGTCAGCCAAAGGCAACGTACATCCTCATGGTTGGCACAGTCCTGTGGTTTGGGGAAATCTACCATCTGCTCATGCACCATGCTCCGATACAAACCAATGAATGCTCCAGTCTTTCTGTCCGGATAATTGCCCATTGGTCCGCGACCATAATAAGCAAAGCGATCGAACGTGCGTGGCACCTGCATCACATAGCCCAGTCTGGGCAGGATGACTTTGGGGTTCGAGGATGTAAGGTGCGATTTCAGGATCACCGAACCATCGGACAGTACCGTCCAAGTATGCTGCGCATCTATGTGGAAGTCTTGGTCTGTAAACGGCTTTTGGGGATGAGGTATCAGCGTGTTTCTGCCCGACGAAGTGCCACCTTTCAGCTCCGAACCATACGGTGCCTGATAGCGCATATCGAAAACGATGGTCACCGAACCATTGGCCAATTTTTGCCGCTTCATGCTCTGCACCACAGGTGTCAGATTGTGCAACCCGAGGCGGAACCACTCTTCATAAAACCAAATATCATTATTGACAAAAGCACGGAATGGTTCGAGGTGCGGTCCATGCCCCACGGCTATCAGGTCTTTGCCCTCATAAACCCATCGGTGCAGCGTGCCACGGCTTTTGTCCAATACCACTTCGTAGTCCTTGCCCTTAACGAAAACCAACGAGTCTTGCATACTTATCCACGGACGCTTGCCTCCGGCTGTTACCTCTTGGGACTGAGCCGGCTGCAAAATCATCTGTTCTGCCATCTGCACGTAACCGGCCTTGGCCCAAGGGGTATCATACTGCTGCTCAAGATAGATATTGAGCAGATATTCCAGTTTCGGCTCCAACATCATCGGGGGCAGGGCAAAGCGTTTGGATTTGCGCGCTTTCACACCGTCAATTGTCACAGTGCCATGCTCCACTTCCACGCCGTTGCGGAGCAACTGCCAGATCATTCGGAGGTGATTGAGCGTGGTGAAATAATTGCGATTAAAGAGCTCCACCTCACAGTTTGCGGAGGCACGATGCAGTGTGATGACCACAGGCTGATACACCTTTTTCACTTCATGATACTGCGGTTTGGGTGTGCCATCGGCAAAGATGATACCGTTCATCACAAACTGTCCGTCATTCGGATAATCGCCGAAGTCACCACCATAAGCCAAATACTTCTTACCCTCGGGTGTATAATTATACATGGCTTGGTCTATCCAGTCCCACACGGCACCGCCGCAGATATGATTGGAAGACTCTATGGCACGCCAGTAATCCACCAGATTGCCGCACGCATTGCCCATGGAGTGAGCATATTCAGAGATGTGAAAAGGATACTTCACATCGCCCTGCCCCGTGGCCGTATGCTCCACCCATTTGACCGAAGGATATTGGTTCGACCCCATATCCACTATATCGTTATTGCGCTCATACTGCACCGGGCGCGATGTGTCGATTTGTTTGATGGCCGCGTATGCCGCCTTGAAGTTATTGCCCGGTCCTGCCTCATTGCCCAAAGACCAAATCAGGATGGAGGGATGATTGTAATTGCTGTACACCATGTCCAGCACTCTGCCCACGTGAGCAGCACGCCACTCTATCGGATGCGATAGCGACGCCTTGCCATAGAAATAAGCATGACTCTCGATATTCGCTTCATCTTCCAGATAGATGCCGTATTTATCGCACAGGTAATACCAGTAGGGATCGTCCGGATAGTGCGAATTGCGCACGTGGTTGATGTTGGCGCGTTTCATCATAAATACATCGCGCTCCATCTCCCGGCGCGAAATTACCTTACCCGTGGCAGGGTTGGTTTCATGGCGGTTTACACCACGCAGTTTGATAGTCTTGCCGTTCATTAGGAAGTAACGTCCGGCATGACCGAACTCATCTTCTTCGGCTTTCATTGTGCGTATTTCCACACTGCGGAAACCCAGATGGGTGGAAACGATTTCGCTCACCTTGCCCGCCGGAGTCAGCAATTCCGCCACCAGCGTATATCGATTGGGTTCTTCGGCACTCCACCACGCAGCTTCGGGCACTCGGATTTCGGAGCTGAACATGCCGGTAGAAGAGCCTTTTACGGTAGTGGCGACCACCGGTTCGGCATCCACCTCGTCCGAATATAGATGATTACGATAGAGTTGCAGGCGCAGAGCATATCTCGTATCGTAACCACGGCCGTTTTCATCGGTCAATTGGCAAACCGTCTTCAGCAAACCGCCACCCTGTTTCAAATCAGCATCGGACACAACACGCAAATCGGCTATATGAATGGCAGGCGTGGATGTCAAATAGACCGAACGGAAAATACCCGGCAGGCGAAACATGTCCTGCACTTCGAGGAAAGAACCATCACTGCTGCGATACACCTGCACGGCGATTTCATTGGCACCACCATGCAGATAAGGAGTCAGGCGAAAGCGAGCCGCATTGCGCGAATTTTTGGAGAAGCCCACATAGCGGCCGTTTACCCATAAATAGAAAAACGAGTCCACTCCATCGAAATGGACAAACACCTCACGTCCATCCCACACCCGAGGCAATTGGAATGTACGTTTATATGAACCCACCTCATTCCGGTGCTTAAAGGTGGTCCAGTTTGTGGGCGGAGTGCGCATCACACCGCCTCGCCAGTCGTCCGGCTTCACTTCATGTTGGAAAATCAGAGACTGATTTACATATATGGGGGTGCCGTATTTCTGACTGCCATCTGATTGCAGCCCTGCTATATTCCAGCTCATCGGCACCGTTACCTTGTCCCAATGCGCCGTATCGAAGCCCTCTTCATAGAAATTTTTAGGAGCATGAGCGGGATCGGCAGCCCAATGGAACCGCCACTCCCCGTTTAGAGTCTGTGTGTATGCCGATTGATCGGGCAATACCGTGGTGGCGGTTTTTACATCTGCAAAGGAAAAAAAGTAGGTACGGGGGGCAAGACGGTTATGGCCGAGATGTTCGGGCGACTGCCATTCCTTACCCGTGGGAGCCGACATAGAACCGAAGGTATATCCCTTTGGCGGTAGGTTGTCGGCTCGGATAACGGATACCGCCATGAATAGCAGAGCAGCAAGGCAGAGAATTATCTTTTTCGTCATATAATAATGGCACAATGGGAATAGTATGCCAAAGATACGAAAAAGCCCACAGCCCGAAGCGCAAGCAAGTAGCTCTTTGGCGAGGAGCTGACGCCAAAGCCTATACATAACTCATTGTGTGACAGTGGCTAATTTTTTATGCATAAAATGAATGTCTCGTCCTAAATAATCGTTACAGTTATTTTGTAAAATACGATATTCATAACTGTTGCTGTCTGATAAAAGTTTTCTTGGGGAGAGGCAATAGTTATAAAAAGGGTATGCCTTAAATGGCATACCCTTTTAGTTAAAGATGGGTCAAAAACTGATTACCAGTTCGGTATCAAAAGTTTATTGGCTTTCAGGTCATTGATGGGTATTTCCCAAACAAACATCTTATCGTCAGCTTGTTTGGATAATTCGATGGTTCCAGGTACTTTGTTCACTGCATCTATAGCATTTGGCTGAACGGAAGAAGCACGATCAAAGCCCATATGCCAACGTTTTAGGTCAAAAAGACGCCCGCCTTCGGCAATCATTTCCCGAGTGCGTTCTTTCTTTACTTCTTCCATGGCATTTGCTCCGTTGGGTAACGCAGATGCTCCGCGAGCTTTGCGTAACAGATTTAGAGTTTCGATGGATGCCTTATTTTTGCTGCTTTGAGCCTCAGCCTCAGCTTTAATCAAATATGCTTCAGATATCATAAACAGTTTTGGAGCATGTACATAGTTACTATATTCTTTGGTAAAGTAAATGGGATTTCCAGGAGTTTTATTATACAACCATACATCCGGGAATTCCACATTGCTGGACCAAATATTCTTTTTTGTGAAGTACACACTGCTGCGGTAATCGGAAGGTTCGTACAGATCCAAAACCCACTGTGCCGGTAAATAACTCGGGAAATAGCGTTTGGAGGTAGCTCCATAGCCAATATAGCCCAAGTCCATGGATTTGGAACCTTCATTAACAGAAATAAATGGCTTCATGACTATTTCTGTGCTATTATCATTCGTCCATAAATCATTTAAAGCTTTTACAGAGTTGGCCAAAGCATATTTGGGGATAATGCTATTACATGCTTTAATGGCTTCATCCCACTTGTGCATGCACAATGCGATACGAGCCAATACGGCTTGTGCATAATCTCCCGTTATGAACATGGGCATAGGTTTACCTCCTGCCGGTAGCAACTTAATAGCTTCAGTAGCGTCTTTATAGATTTGATTCCATGTTTCTTGCATACTGGAGCGAGGTAGTTTGGCTCCCGGGTTATATGTCAGATAAAGGGGAAGACCTAAATCTTTTTCGGCAGATGCAGGTTCATAATCTTTCATAAAACGCAAGGCCAAATTGTAATAATACACGGCGCGCATCAGGAGCACTTCTCCCTTGTATTGGTTCAGTTCTTTGCGTTCTTCATCCGTGCTTGTTTCGATTTGATCTACGTGATCTAGGAATGCATTTGCTTGGCTTATGGCATAATACTGACGCGACCACATATCACGGATATCATAATCTTCAGAAAGTGTGGGTTCCCATTGATACATCGAACTTGAACCAAGCGGCGTGAGAATATCTGCTTGAATATCGCCAATGAGCATAAGAGTTCCATAATTGGCGTTGCGAAAATAGGAATATTGACCACGACGCAAACGTGAAGCATCTTGTACAGACTGAAATCCTTCAGATACTTCGATTGATCCTTTGGGGCGGGTATCCAAATTACAACCAACAAGTAATCCGGATAGCATTACTGCGCTAAGCAGTAAAAATATCTTGCTTTTCATATTATCAAATCACGTTTATAGATTAATTTGGAATGTGGCGATATATTGTCTCGTGTTGGGAAGTCGGCCATAAGTAAGGTTGCTATTTACTTCCGGATCCACTCCGCTATATTTGGTAATAGTAAATAAATTACGAGCAGAAAGAACTAATTTCATTCCTGTTACAAAAGAATTTTTCGGCAGTAATGATTTCGGTAGCTGATAACCGAAACTCAAATTTTTGAGACGCATGAATGATGCGTTTTCCAACAAACGAGAGTCAAATTGGAGTTGCTCTCCGAATTTGGGCATATCGGTAATCTGTCCGGGCTTTTCCCACTCTGTGAGCACTACGCGAGACATATTGTGCCCCTTAGTTCTGGTTTCGGCAAAAGAACGGTCATTGTTAATCATCCATTTGCCCAAAACGTATGCAAAGTCTGCCTGCATATAGATACCCTTTCGCCATGAACCGGACAGACTGAAACCTCCGTTGATGGGTGCATAGCGATATTTGCCCAAAGGTTGTTCCAATTTTGTTCGATTAAATTCCTTGGTTGATTCATTGGTTCCCGGTATCTCCCACATTTGCTTACCATCGGCGGGATCTACTCCCAACCATTTAGGATAATAAAACTCCACAGGTTTGCCCACACGATAAGAGACTCCCGTATTGGCAATTATCCATTCTTGGTAGCCGTAAAATAGTTCGCGAATTTCATTACGGTTATAATTAAATGTAGTGCGGAAATTAAAATTCCAATCACGAGAGCGAATGAAATCATAGCTCAGAACCAAGTCGATACCACTATTACGCATTTTACCGATATTTTCAGTCAAGGAAGAAACACCGGAAGAATAGGCTTGAGGCACATCCATCAACATCTGCTCTGTATCACGGATATAATAATCTAAATCCACGCTCAGTCGATTTTTAAACATGCTTGCTTTCACGCCAAGATTCAGGTTCTTCTGTTCTTCCCAACTCAAACGGTTATTTCCGGGGGTAGAAATAGCCCATCCTGGCTCTTCTCCATAATTCGTTGTACCGATCAAAGCCAAATGATCATAATTTCCGATTGAGGAGTTACCGGTGGTACCATAACTTGCTTTTATACGTAAATCGTTTATAAACTCTTGATTTTTCATAAACGATTCACGAGTTACATTCCACATAGTACCTATAGAATAGAATACAGCATTGCGATTGGCCGAGCCAAAACGTGAAGAAGCGTCATTACGCAATGTTATATCTGCAAAATACTTGTCATTATACGAGTAGCTCCCACGACCGAAGAATGATAAATATTTGTATTCCGAAAAAGATTGAGTGGGTTTACGCAAATCATCACCCGTACCACCTGCGCCGAACATCATCAGACGGTCATCGGTCATACCGTATAAAGAAACACCAAAATCGTTGTATTGGTAACGGATACCTTCATGACCGGCAAGCAAGGTGATATCGTGTTTCCCTCCCACTTTGAACATATATTCCAACGTATTGGTGATGTTTTGTGTGAATGCCCCACTGAAAGATTCAGAACGAGAGCCTTTGCCTTTGTTGTATGTGGCCGAAGGTAATGATCTATAAGAACTCAAGTAGTGATACCAGTCCATCCCGAAATTGGTGCGAAATACTAAGTTCTTGATGGGTCTTATTTCCAAATAAGTAACACCGTTCATTTGATAGTTCTTATTTTCTCCCGGTTCTTTTTGGAGAATATACTCGGTAGACAACATGTTAGGTCCGTCTATATAGTCTTTAACCTTACCGTTTTCATCGTACGGAGTATAGTAAGGCAGCAAGTAATATGTACCTACCACACTGCGCAGGCTGCTTGACATACCGGTACCTCCATAGAATGTTTCACGTTCGTCGTATGATCCGCTTATGTTTAATCCAAACTTAATCCAGGGATTAATTTGACTATCAAAGTTTGCGCGTGCCGTATATTTCTCAAAAAATGAACCAATGGTTACACCTTCTTGATCATAATATGCTCCTGAGATGTAGTATGAATTACTTTTGCCCCCTCCACTAAACGCTGCACTCATCTTGCGTAGAGGAGCAGCTTTCTTAAACATATAGTCTCGCCATTTTGTGTCTATGCCGCTTGCTTTATGCTGGTCGTACACTTTCTGTGAAATAAACTTGTGTTTAAGTTGATAATCCAAGATTTCTGCCGAATTCATGGGATTCATGTAATTCTTTAAGGCCAATTGTGAAATACCGTATTCGAGATTGATATCCAAATGCCCCCTTTCTGAATTGCGCGCTCCTTTTTTGGATGTAATATAAACTACACCATTTGCTGCACGTGCTCCATAGATCGCTGTGGCAGAGGCATCCTTCATTACCTGAATGCTTTCAAAGTCATCTTGGTTCATGGAAATCAAAGCTCCTTGTGATACGGGTGCCCCATCCAAAATATACAAAGGAGCGGTACCGGCACCCAATGAACCTACACCGTGAATGGTGAGTGAAGAAACGGCTGTGGGTTCTCCCGATGAAGTTAAAACCTGCAAACCGGCAATTTGTCCTTGCAAAGATTCCATTACGTTGGATACCGGTTTGTGTTGCAATGATTTGGAAGAAACTTTTGCCACAGACCCCGTCACAGATGAAATTTTACGGGCAGAACCATAACCGGTTACTACAAATTCCTCCAGTGAAATGGCATTGGGATTTAGGATGATGCGCAGATTGGGTTTAATGGCAACTTCTTTGGTTTCCATACCCACACAGCTTATCACCAAGGTCTTGGCTGATACGGGAGCCTGGAAAGAGAACTTACCATCCACATTGGTCTGCGCTCCAACACCTTTAAGGCCTTTTACCGTTACGGAAGCACCGATTACCGGCTCGTTGTCTTCCGATGAAATGACAACACCAGACACCTGCTTCTGCTGTGCCAATGCACTTCCTATTGCCATTAATAGGAGTGCAAAAAAGAGCGTAAATCTTTTTTTCATGCTCAATTGAATTTAGTGATTAATTATGTTAATAATGATGCAATAAAGCCTCTTTATCGATGTCAAAAAAAGATATAGCCATATTAAAAAAGATGTAGTTGGCAAACAAATGGTATGGAATAACAATCATTCCTCAAATGTTCCCTAAAAATGTTTAAACCCGTAGTGCATTATTAAACGAGATTAATTTTTAGGTTGTTAATATTTCTGTCGAATACAAATTTATTGAGATATTGAATGGTTGTAAGTGTTGTAATTTTAGCTAAAATTCGGGTTTTAAATCCCTGAAAAGATTTAGCATAATTTCTTCTGATCATAAACTGGTCACAAAGTTGCGAGAATAAAGTTTCAATACGTTTTCGGTATTTTTTAAATGGATAAAATTGTGGTTTATAGTCTTTTTGATTTTTTCTTTTAGGAGTTTCCAATTGTATATTTACTTCATTAAACAAGTCGAGCTGAATGGTTTGAGAAAGATAACCTTTATCTCCAAGTAACACACAGTCTGGTAGTTGCCCTTTTATGTCTTGTAGGTAATGGATGTCATGAACAGAAGCAGGTGATAAATCAAAGCTTTGAAAAATGCCCGAAATAGAACAAACTGCATGAAGCTTATAGCCGTAAAAATGTAAATTCTGCGACGCACAAAATCCCTTGTTGGGAATGGCATAATCTACTTCTTTACAGATTTTACTTCGTGAAGATCGAGCCAATTTACAAACTTCCAAAGGCATACTATCTACTATAAAATAGTTCTCAAAATCATTAAACTTTTCTACCATTTTCAATCTGATTTCTTCTATAAACGGGAAGAGTTTTCTCTTTCTTCGATTGTAAACACTTCGTTCAATTTTTGAGGCTATATCAAAATCTTTAATCTCCCTAAAAAGTTGATATTCAGAGTCAATAGATTTAAACTCGGCTAAAATAATTAAACTAATCAGCTCTAAATCAGATAGTTTTGGCTTTCTAGGTTTGAAATAAAAGTTCTCAACTTTGGATATTTTAATTAGTTCTTTTAAAATTAATTTGTAACTTGCTTCTAAGTTGCTCATAATTGTATTTATTTGATAGTCAATACAATATACTGATTTTTAATCTTTTGAGCAACTTTTTCTATAATGCACTACGGGTTAATTAATGTTTTGTTTTTGCTTTACATTGCAAATTTCGGGAGGCTCCATCAGCAGCACAATACCCGAAAGGGTAATTCTGAAACTCACATCGTATTTTTACCCCTTCAGGTAATTGGAGAGAATGGCTATCTTTGGAAGAAATTTCCGATTGCCCCATGAGTACTCATCACCTCACCACAGAATCTTTTGAATTGACGGCAGATGTCCGTCCAGCAGTCCAAGAATCGGACTACCTGAGCATACATCCTTATATCGACTCCATCGCAGCGGTGGCACAGCTTACCTATAAATCGCTATACATCATTGATTACCATAGGATGAACTTCCTCTATGTATCCAATAATCCGCTTTTTCTCTGCGGAAAAAGCGTGGAAGAAGTGCAGGCAGAAGGATATGCGTTTTACTTGAGCCATGTGCCGGCAGAAGATTTGGATTTCCTCTACAAAATCAATCGAGCCGGATTTGATTTTTTCAGTGAAATAGCCATTGATGAAAGGGCGCAGTACACCATATCATTCAACTTTCATATTTTTGCCGAAAACGAACGGCAAAAGATACTGATCAACCACCAGCTTACTCCGCTGAAACT
>CAMFNC010000173.1 GCA_945965245.1 uncultured Porphyromonas sp.
TGGGAAAAAGGTTTGACCTACGCTTTCCGTGACCGTAAAAACAAAAAACGCAACTTCCGCGCTTTGTGGATTCAGCGTATCAATGCTGCCGCACGCTTAGAAGGTTTCTCATATTCTCGCCTGATGGGTGCTTTGCACGCCAATGGTATCGAAATCAACCGCAAGGTGCTTGCCGATTTGGCAATGAATCACCCGGAAGCATTTAAAGCTATCGTTGATAAGGTGAAATAAATCATATTGAGCCATATATAAATAGGCTGTCCTAATAAGGACAGCCTATTTATTTGTAAAAGCAAGCTCTCATTTCGAGAAATTAAAGGCATATAAGTCATAAAAAAGGGTTGCCCCGAAAGACAACCCTTTTCTAATATTTCATTAACGATTACTCAACGTGCTTGATGGAGCTGGTAGGCATATCGAAATCCATAAAGCAAAGAGCAGCCAAAGCTGATCCATAACGTTTTTCGATGGTCATGCCTTCAGTAATAAAGTTCAACTCTCCCAAGTAGTACTGTGAATAGGTGCGTATATGCAGATCATTAATCACGCGAATCAAACGAGCTTCCAATTCTTCTATACGATAACGACCGCTCACTTCACAGACCAGACCGCCTACTTTCTGATCAAAGTTTTCATCGGCATACATCCAGGCATAAACGATGCCGGCAGAAATAAACTCGTCTTGCTGACCATGAGAAACCGCCATAATAGTCTTCATTTCCGAGCCAAAAGGAGGCAAATCCACTTCGTCCATAGACACCAAATGCGCCGTAGCAGGTATCACGGAGGAATACGTCATAATATTAAAATCCGAAATACCGGCATCATACAAGGCCATATGATAAGAACCTGCATGAATTTCCAAATCGGATTCTCCGCTACCTTTGGTGGTAAAAAAAGTGTGCGGAAGGAGGTTAGCTACTGATTTTGTCATTTCTTCTGTATCGTTCTAAAATAGTTAAATGATGAAAATACATCACAAAGATAATCAAATCGCTGTTTATATATGAGTTGCTTCTAATAGTATTACATTTTCCACATGGTGCGTTTGGGGGAACATATCCACAGCACGACTCCGCACGATGCGATAGTCGCCGCTTTCGGCCAGGAGAACAAGATCACGAGCTTGCGTGGCAGGATTGCAACTCACATATACGATACGCTCCGGAGCCGTTCGCAGAATGGTCTTAATTACATCCGTGTGCATTCCAGCACGAGGTGGGTCGGTGATAATCACATCCGGCCGGCCATGACGTACCACAAAATCATCATCCAATACATCTTTCATATCACCGGCACAAAAGAGCGTATTATCTATGCCATTGACCCGGCTATTTAATTTAGCATCCTCTATGGCCTCCGGCACATATTCGATGCCGACCACTTGACGAGCATGAGGAGCCACAAAATTAGCTATCGTACCCGTGCCGGTATAGAGGTCATAGACCAACTCCTTGCCGGTAAGGGCAGCAAATTCCCGAGCCACACAATATAATTTATAAGCCTGACGACTATTGGTCTGATAAAAAGATTTGGGACCGATACGAAAGCGTAGTTCCTCCATCTCCTCTTCGATATATTCCATACCACTATGGCATAAAATATCTAAGTCACCCACCGTATCGTTAGGTTTGGGATTGATAACGTAAAGTAATGCCGTAATCTCCGGGAAGTTCGCTCTTACAGCATCCAAAAGAGTTTGAATGGCAGCCTTATCATCTCGGAAGAAGCTGAGCAAAACCATAGTTTGGCCTATCGTAGTGGTTCTTATCATCAGATTTCTCATCAATCCGCTGCCATTACGCAAGTCATAAAAAGGATATTCTTCAGGACGACTCAGACAATACTCTCGTATAAAAAGTCGAATACAATCGGATAATTCAGAACCCAAGTGGCACTGCTCTATATTCAGCACCTTATCAAACATTCCGGGAATATGGAACCCCAAACCACATCTATCTGCGGTTAGGTCTTCAATAGTTTCTATTTCCGAAGGCAACAGCCAACGCTTATTACTGAAACTGAATTCCAATTTATTTCGATATCGGAAGATTTCGTCAGATCCCATTATGGGCAAGTATTCCGGAATGTCCACCTTACCGATACGCTCCATAGCATCGCAAACTGTTTGATGTTTCATACGAAGCTGTTCGGCATATGGCAAATGCTGCCATTTACAGCCCCCACAATAGCCAAAATGAGTGCATGGAGCATCCACTCGACAAGAAGCAGGCTTGATAAGGCGCACAATCCGCCCCTCCATATAGTTGCGTTTCTTGCGCACAATTTGCACATCACAAACATCACCCGGTGCTCCGTAGGGTGCAAAGACCACTACTCCATCTTGATGAAAAAGAGCGTTTCCTTCCGATGCCAAGTCAGTAATCGTTACCTCTTCCAATAGAGGTAACGGTTTTTTATTTCTCGCCATTCGCGGGATTTATAAATAACTTTTTACGATATCACCAAAACAAACTGCCAAGGCATCGGCATCCGCTTCGGTAGGAGCTTCGGCGTAAATACGAATAATAGGTTCGGTGTTGCTACGGCGCACATGTACCCAACGGTCTTTCATATCCACTTTCACACCATCCACCAAACAGACCTCTCCCTGCCCTCCTTGTTTCATGGCATCAGCAAAGCGAGCCAAAAGAGCCAGGCTATCCGTTCCGGTCGGTAAATCCACACGCTGCTTACTCATGAAATAAGCCGGATATTTCTTGCGCAATTCGCTCACGCGGCATTGTTCTTGAGCCAAAAGGCTTAGAAACAGAGCGATACCCATCAGCGCATCTCTACCGTAATGCAAAGCAGGATAAATCACTCCGCCATTGCCCTCACCGCCAATCAGTGCACCCACTTCTTTCATCTTGGCCACCACATTTACCTCACCAACGGCTGCAGCAGAATATGTGCCACCATACTGAACCGTGACATCCCGCAGGGCACGCGTAGAGCTAAGATTAGAAACCGTATTGCCACCGCCTTGGCTACGGAGCAGGTAATCAGCCACAGAAACCAAAGTATATTCTTCGCCAAAACAATTACCCATTTCGTCCATAACCGCCAAACGATCCACATCGGGATCTACCACAAAAGCCACATCGGCCTGTTTACGGCGAACCAACTCGCCAATTTCGGTCAAATGCTTGGGCAGCGGTTCGGGATTATGAGCAAAATGCCCATCGGGAACTTCATTCAGCGGATAAACTGTTTCTATGCCCAAAGCTGCCAATAGCGGAGGTAAAGCTATGCCACCCACAGAATTGACGCTATCGAATGCCACCTTAAATCCGGCATGGCGTATGGCATCCACATTCACACCGGGAGCTTTCAGCACAGCATCAATATGCTCTTGCAGATAACTGCACGTTTCCAGCACACTACCCAATTGATCCACAGGAGCAAACTCCAATTCATCGCTTTCGGCCAAACGCAGAATTTCTTTGCCTTCTGCATCGTTTAGAAACTCACCTTGGGCATTCAATAATTTCAACGCATTCCAAATTTCAGGATTATGGCTTGCTGTCAAGATAATACCGCCATCGGCATGCTTGCCCGTTACAGCCATTTCCGTGGTTGGAGTCGTAGCCAAATCAATATCCACCACATCGCAGCCCATTCCGTTCAGCGTACCGATAACAATCTGTTTTACCATCGGTCCGCTGGGTCTGGCATCTCTGCCCACCACCACCAATGGTTTATTCTTGCCGCCGGCTCGACGAATAAATTGAGCATAAGCTGCTGTAAACTGCGCTATACTAATGGGGTTCAACCCCTCCTGCACACCGCCACCGATGGTTCCGCGTATGCCGGAAATTGATTTGATAAGTGTCATTTCTTAAAGTTATATATTGCTTCTTTGACATACATGGGATAACCCTCCTTATAGTAGGTTTCACTACCCATGGTAAAAGGAATGATAAGCGAAACGCGTGCCCCATCGCCCAAATGAGCCATCGGGAAAGCCAACCCCTCACACATCAGATAATCCAAATTATTTGAAGGTATACCGCTGCCGATTAAGTTAAAATAGTGCTCACCCATATAGTACTGATTGATAAAAAGGAATTCGGTGGGCTGATATTTCGGATTGGCTATCGAATTAAATTCATTGACCGTCTGGTCTTCCTTAAAGAGTTTGCCCTCTAATTTCAGAAACACATGCGTCTTACCGGCTTCAGCCTTACCGGT
>CAMFNC010000174.1 GCA_945965245.1 uncultured Porphyromonas sp.
GTACCGTATAGAGCGATGAAGCACGCACCAGCTCCAACGCTTCCTCAAAAGTATAGCGTCCGGTCTGCACCTTATCCGCCAGGCGTTGCACATTCATAAAAGCAGCATGCCCCTCGTTCATGTGATAGACCTCACGATGGATGCCCAGGTGATTTAGCATCAGCATACCGCCGATGCCCAACAGATACTCTTGGCGCATGCGGTTTTCCCAATCACCACCATAGAGTTTGTGTGTGATTTCCTTATCCCACGCCTCATTAGCCTCGATGTCGGTATCCATCAGATAGAGATGGATGCGCCCCACCTGCACCAGCCAAACATGAGCATAGACCACATGGTTCGTCATGGGGATTTCCAATACCATCGGTTTGCCTTCGGCATCGCAAACCTGCGTGAGAGGTAGTTGCGAAAAATCCTGCGCCTCATAATGGGCTATCTGCCGTCCCTCGGAATTTAGGTCTTGGGTAAAGTAACCATAGCGGTATAGCAAGCCCACGGCAGTCAGACGCACATTGCTATCGCTGGCCTCCTTGAGGTAGTCGCCGGCCAAAACGCCCAAACCACCCGAATAAGTCTTCAGCACATGGGTAAGACCGTATTCCATGCTAAAGTAAGCCACAGACGGACGCACTTCGTCGGCAGGCTGCGCCATATAAGAGTCAAAATCGGCGCATACTTCGCCAATGCGTTTCATCAAATCCGCATCACGGCTCACGGCATCCAGAGCTTCTGCGCTCATATTGCGCATCATAAGCACCGGATTACATTCCGATGCCGTCCACAGTTCCGGGTTCAGGCTTTGGAAAAGTTCTCTTGCCGGGGCATTCCACACCCACCACAGATTGTGTGCAAGGCGATTTAGCGGATGCAGATTTTCTGGCAGTTGTGCACAAGCATACACATCCTTCCATGCCGGCATGTTGGCTCTCTTTTGTCTAATCATAATCAATAGTTCTATATACGTAAAGTCAAATGTGAGCACAAAGATAATCAATGAAACCAAATACGCCTATTCCGTACTATCTCATTTTTGTTGTGCAAAGAAAATGTCGGCGCAAGCCTTTTGCAGAAACCTCATAGAGCTTGGGAAAGGAACACCCTGCAGTATGCCGAAAAAAGCAATGCACAAAATGAATTTGATTTATGCATAAAACGCGCGCAATTTATGCATAAAATGAACGCAATTTGTGTACAAATATTTTACGATGCTCTCGGCGGTGCTGCTACTGCATGTCACACAGGCATGACGGCAGTGCTCATACACCCGCAGCATTTTGCCCAAAAAGAAAGTTGATATATATTTGAGACGTAATTGTATATATTTTTAAATATAAAACATTTACGTTTGTTTTTATCGCAAAAATAACCACAAATGGGGATAAGTTCAGGCCATAATATACCAACAATCGGGTAGATGCGACTATATCGTTTCATCATAACTTTGAACATCACATTTCAGGGCGTATTCATTCTATCAATTAATATAACTCAAAAGAAATGAACAAAACCAAATTTATTTTCATGGGAGCTTTACTCCTTGTGAATATGGCTTTGGGCACATCGTGCCGCAAGAGCGAAAAGTTTAACGAGGTCAATATGCAGAATACCGAGCTGAAAGCCATCTTGCAGAAACAAGGATTTACCTTCAACGAAGCCGGGGCACTGGTGCAGGACGACAAGGTCAAAAACTGCGCCTCGCTGGATCTGAGCGGTACCAAGCTGGCAGACTTCGGTGGGCTGGAGGTTTTCCCCAACCTCACGGAAGTGCTGCTGCGCAACAATGATTATAAGGTGACGTTCGACTTTGCCAAGCTGCCCGCATCCGTGACCTCCGTGGACCTCACCGGCAACGAACTCTATGAGTTCGACGGGCTGCTGGACGTCAAAATGGCGGAAAATGGCGATGAAACGGTTACGGTGCTGCGCAAACTGACCAAACTGATGCTGCCCGAGGGAGCCAAATACGACTGCCACGTACTGCCCCTCTATCTGGAACAGAAGACGGGAGCGGACATCCGGATGGCGGATGCCACCGGCAAACTTACCCCGTACAACACGCTGCGCGAAGTGCCCGATGAGGCGGTGCGTGCCATACTGAAAAACAACTACCCCTCCATGTTCAGCGGCGACAAAATAGACATAGCCAAACGCATGGTCAAACTTTCGGAAAAACAAATGAATTTGGCCATCACAACATTTTACATACCGAAAGAATGCACCAAGAAGACCCTCGACAATCCGGAGGGTGTGCAATACATCATCATGAACAAAAGCTACAATGGAGCTGAAGTGGCCATCACGACAAATAAAGCCAGTACAATCCCATACTTAAAAATAGAGAAAAAAATAACGAGTATTATATTGGGACGAGTATCCACTCCACATCTTAACCTTTCGGAGGCAGAGCAACTGGTTCGGGTACAGATGGGAAAGAATCACGGCATAGAGACACTGGATTTGAGCCACAGTAAAAAATTTGCCCAACGTCCTTATGATGTGGAATTCGAAACCTTTGCTCACGAAAGTTCTTTGAATCTCTCCAAATGCGATAATCTGAAAAAAATCATACTACCCGAAGCAGTTAAAAGATGCGGAAGGATCTCCATAGTCCAACTCCCCAAATTGGAGCGACTCGATTTATCCAATTTCAATCTGATCGGGATATTAGACTTGGCAGAATTACCCATTTGCAAAATTTCTTATTTGGACTATAAAGAGAAGCCCAAACAAGATCGCAACTGCACATTCGGCATCAGCCAAGACATTTATGAGAAAGCCGAAACCAAAACCTTCTTGGACAAATATCACAAACTACTTAAGGAGGGTAGCATTGCCTCTTTACTCTATTATCCCAACGACCCGGGTGATCCCCCTATTTATAAATTAATAAAAAGGAATTACAAATGGAAAAAACACTACCCTGAAAAGTAGTGTCTGTTAATAAATTTTTAATCTTTAAATTTTCAGCAAAATGAAAAAATTTTTCTTAATGCTTGCCATTCTGATGGTGAGCTGTGCCTGGGCATCGGCACAAAATTTCACATTCGGTGAAGATGACAGCTATTCGCTGAACAGCACCGCCACGGTGGATGGAACGTATGCGGGAAAGGCTTATCCAAGGCAAATGGGAGGCCATTGGGTTCCGCCCATCCCTCTGTCTTGCACTTTTACCATTCAAGACGGTATATTGAATGGCAGCTTAACCGTTCCCGTTATCGGTCATTCTTTTGAACTTTACACCACAGAAGAAATCACAGGTCCCGGTGTATATCAGATTGCAGGTACTTTCACGAAAAATAACGGAGTTCAAAGCACGATTTCCGGGAATGTGAATATTTCTGCAGTGAATGGCAGCGTACTGAACTTTAAATGTACTGCCATACTGGATGGTGATACCACAAAAACATCCATTTTTGATTTCTATTCCACCAATCAGTAATCCTGCTTATCACACCTGCCGGCTCCGCATTGGAGCCGGCAGGTATTCCCTTTTCTTTATCAGCAAAAAAATGAACGCTATCACTAAAACGATAACCGGCTTTGCTCTGTGCCTCCTCATGGGCAGTATCTTCTCCTCCTGCAAAGCGGACCAAGAAATCGTGCAGAAACCGGTGGAAGAAACCTATCTGCAAGAAGCCAAAAAGACACTGCGCGATGTGGTGGTGCTGAATGCCACCGCCATGATGGGTACGGTAAATAAAACCCTGCTCAAAGAGGGATGTCCCCTGAAGTATTACATGGAATGGCACAGCGAGAATGAGCTGAACATCCAGATACGTGAATTTTCGGTGGGCAAAATGCCCGTGACAATATGGTTCAGCATCAACTGCAAATTCATGAAACTGAATACCTGGGAAAAAGAAGAATACCCCGAAGCCGGCTGGATTAAATTCGAAGGCTCCGGCGGCATCGTCAATTTTACCGGAAAAGGAGAAGGCTATGAAGACGGTCAAGGCGGCGGTGGCACGGTAATCGGCTACTTCAATGCCCAAACACATGAAATCGAGTTCGTGACCAACTTCAATACCATGAATATGACGAGCGATGTGTATCGGCAGAAGATAGACCCCACGCGCATAAATCGCTA
>CAMFNC010000175.1 GCA_945965245.1 uncultured Porphyromonas sp.
ATGTATATCTGAACTTGGCTGCCAACTATAAAAAAGACCTCTGGAGCTGGGACAATGCTTTCAATACCGACTTCGGTATGACCCATACCACCTCCAACGGATGGCTGAAATCTGTGGATAAAATAGAATTGACCTCCAAAGTGGGCTACGCTTTTTCACAAAATTGGAATGCAGCATTCATGGCCAATTTTCTGACCCAGTATGCTCTGGGATACAAAAATCCCACAGATAAAAAAGACAATATCCCCTATATCTCCAAATTCATGGCTCCAGGATACCTGACTTTAGCACTGGGTAGCGAATACAAACCTAACGAAGAGTTTTCTCTCCTACTCTCCCCTTTGACAGGCAAGGTGACCTTTGTGCAGGATGACTACCTCTCGTCCATCGGTGCATTCGGCGTAACTCCCGGCAAACGTTTTTTGGCTGAGTTGGGTGCCTCTGTGGTGGCCAACCTGAATACAAAACTAACAGACAACATCAACTACATCAGCAAGCTGAGCCTCTTTACGGCCTATACACACGATTTCGGCAATATAGATGTGCTGTGGGATAATATGTTGGCCATGAAAATCAACAAATATCTGACCACCACCATTACTGTGAATATGCTGTATGACGATGATGTGCGTATCAAAAAAGCCGATGGCACAGAAATCGGTCCTCGCCTGCAAATTCGTGAGATCTTAGGGCTGGGAGTGGCATACAGCTTCTAAGCATATATTCCCATCCGAATAATCGGGCACTTTGCAGAGGCAAAACTCTCTGCAAAGTGCCTTTTTTTCGTTACTTTTGTTTCTATAGATTTCTTGTCAGAAATAAAAAAATAAATAAAGACCATGCAACCTTTCGTACATTTACACGTACACTCTCAATACTCTCTTTTGGACGGTCAGGCATCTGTGCCCGGACTGGTAGACAAAGCTATCCAAGACGGAATGCCGGGCATTGCCCTTACCGACCACGGAGCCATGTTCGGGATAAAAGAGTTTTTTAATTATGTCAATAAAAAGAACAGTGGATTGAACGGCGAACTCAAAACGCTGAAAAAACAGCTCAAAGAGATTGCCGATACCGACAGCGAGGAATTCAAAGCACTGACTTCTCAAATACAAGAAAAGCAGAATAAACTCTTCAAACCCATATTGGGATGCGAGGCATACTGTGCTCGCAGATCTCGCCACGACAAAGACAAAGGCGTACCGGATCCCTATAAACCCAGCCGAAGCATAGACAGCAGTGGCTGGCACTTGATTTTACTGGCCAAAAATCTGGTGGGCTATCACAATTTGATTAAAATGGTCTCTTATAGCTGGACCGAAGGTTACTACATGCGCCCCAGAATAGACCGAGAACTATTAGAAAAGTATCACGAAGGTATAATCGTTTGTTCGGCTTGCTTGGGTGGTGAGATACCACAACACATCATGGCGGGTCAGATAGAGCGTGCAGAAGAAAGTATCCTTTGGTTCAAAAATATCTTCGGCGACGATTATTACCTCGAGATTCAACGTCATGAAACACACAATCCCCTCGGAGACCAAACCACATTCCCCAAACAGCAGAAAGTCAATCGGGTAATCTTTGACTTGGCGCAAAAACTGAATGTGAAAGTAGTGGCTACAAACGATGTGCACTTCATCAACGAAGAAGATGGCGAAGCACATGACCGCCTCATTTGTTTGAGCACGGGCAAAGACCTTGATGACCCGAATCGCATGCGCTACACCAAACAGGAATGGATGAAAACCACCGAAGAAATGAATCGCATCTTCGAAGATGTGCCGGAATCCTTGAGCAATACTTTGGAGATATTAAATAAAGTGGAGTTTTACAGCATTGACAACAATGCTCTGATGCCGGACTTTCCCATCCCTGCCGAATTTGCCAATGATGATGACTATCTGCGCTTCCTTACATACGAAGGGGCCAAACGCCGATATGGCGAAACTCTGAACGAAATACAGCAAGAGCGTATAGACTTCGAGTTAAACACCATCAAGCAAATGGGTTTCCCAGGATACTTCCTTATTGTGCAGGACTTCATCAATGCTGCCAAAAACATGGGGGTTTCGGTGGGTCCCGGCCGTGGTTCGGCTGCCGGCTCGGCAGTAGCCTATTGCTTAGGGATTACCGACATTGACCCCATCAAGTATGACTTGCTTTTTGAACGTTTTCTAAACCCCGACCGTATCTCCATGCCGGATATTGATGTGGACTTCGACGATGATGGACGCACCACCATCCTGCGCTGGGTGACAGATAAATATGGCTTTGAGCGCGTGGCTCATATCATTACCTATGGCACCATGGCCACCAAAAGCTCCATCAAGGATGTGGCGCGTGTGCAGAAACTGCCATTGGCAGAGAGCAATCGCCTGACTAAGTTAGTTCCGGATAAGATACCCGATGTCAAGAAAGTCAATCTAAAGACAGCCATAGAGTACGTACCGGAATTAAAAAAAGCCAGTATGAGCGAGGACCCTGTGATGCGCGACACGCTGAAATACGCCCAAATGCTGGAAGGTAATGTGCGCAATATCGGAGTTCATGCCTGTGGCATCATTATCGGCAAAACGGATATCAGCGATGTGGTACCCATCAGTACAGTCAAAGACAAGGAAAATGACATGGATCTGTTGGTTACTCAATATGAAGGTTCTGTAATCGAAGAAACAGGATTGATCAAGATGGACTTTCTGGGGCTGAAAACCCTATCCATCATCAAGGAGGCTCTGACTAATATCAAGAAACATTCCGGAATAGATTTAGATATCAGCAGCATTCCGCTGGATGACCCCCAAACCTATAAATTGTACTGCGAGGGCAAAACCGTAGGCACGTTCCAGTTCGAATCAGCCGGTATGCAAAAATATCTGCGCGAACTGCAACCGAGTACTTTTGAAGATTTGATTGCGATGAACGCCTTATATCGTCCAGGACCCATGGACTATATTCCCCAATTCATCAATCGCAAGCACGGCCGCGAAGCAATTGATTACGATGTGCCTCAAATGGAGGAGTACCTCAAAGCCACCTATGGCATTACGGTGTATCAGGAGCAGGTCATGCTTTTGAGCCGGAAGCTGGCCAACTTCACCCGTGGCGAAAGCGATACTCTCCGTAAGGCTATGGGTAAGAAGCAAATCGAAAAAATGAATGCGCTCAAGGTTAAGTTCTTGGAAGGTGGGCAATCCAATGGTCACAGCGAACAAATCCTGAACAAGATATGGACAGACTGGGAGAAATTCGCCAGTTATGCTTTCAATAAGAGCCATGCCACTTGCTATAGCTGGGTGGCCTATCAAACGGCATTCCTAAAAGCCAATTATCCCTCGGAATATATGGCCGGGGCTTTGAGCCGAAACCTCAGTAACATTACTGAAATCTCCAAACTGATGGACGAATGCAAGAGCATGGGTATTAAGGTATTGGTGCCGGATGTCAATGAATCTGATTATAAATTTAGCGTCAATGAGAAAGGAGATATTCGCTTCGGTCTTAGTGCCATCAAGGGCATGAGTAATAACGGTGTGGAGTCCATCATTTCGGAGCGTGAAACCAATGGCCCATACAAAGACCTCTACGACTTTGTAGAGCGCATCAATCTTTCGGCTTGCAATCGCAAATCAATGGAATCGTTGGCACTCAGCGGAGCTTTCGACGGTTTCGGACTTCCTCGAGAAGTGTATATGGCTCCGCCTTCGAACGGATCGGAAGATTCATTTATCCTTGCTCTGATGCTCTATGGCAGTGGCGTGCAGGAAGACAAACATCAAGCCGCATTCTCCCTATTCGGCAGCGATGAGGTAATGGACACCGTGGTAAAACCCGAACCCATACCCAATGTGGAGCGATGGAGTGACATCGAAAGGCTCAACAAAGAACGTGACCTCGTGGGACTGTATCTATCGGATAATCCATTAAGCCCATACAAAATCATCTTGGAGCACTACTGCAATGTCAATACCATGCAGTTGGCCAATGTGGACGAATTGGGTGAAGGCAAATCGGTAATCTTCGGTGGTCAGGTGACCAAAGTATTCCAAGGCATGACCAAACGAAACGAGCCATATTGTCGAATTACCATAGAAGATTATGCCGGCAGCTTCGAATTTCCTCTATTCAGCCAGCAATATATAGATTGGGGCAAGTTTGCCATCGAAGGATTGTTTCTGCTTATCCGTGGCACAGTGCAGAGCCGTCGGTGGCGCGAAGGTGAATTGGAGTTGAACATCAATAAAATCGACCTTCTTCCCGATGTGGCAGACAATTTGATTGAAAAGGTAATGGTGGATATTTCTCTGGATGATTTGAGCGAAATTCAGGCGGAAAGCCTCATTGAAACATTCAATAGCAATAAAGGCTCAATCCCCCTTGCTGTGTATGCCAACTCGGTGGTTGATGGGATAGCCGTAGAGCTGAATGCCTATAATATGCAGGTAACCCCATCCCCCACACTTTTCAATAAATTAGATGAAATGGGAATAAGTTATCACATTCGATAATATCCGATTGAACAAAACAAACCGCTATGGGATTATTAAAACAAATAATAAACAAATCAAACGATTAATTCTTTAAAATTATGGCAAAACAAATCACAGACAGCAACTTCAATGAAGTGCTCGCAGAAGGCAAACCGGTTGTAATAGACTTTTGGGCCACATGGTGCGGTCCCTGTCGCATGGTAGGTCCCATCATTGATGAATTGGCAACCGAATACGAAGGACGTGTAATCATTGGCAAAGTAGACGTAGATGCCAATACCGACCTGCCCTCACAATTCGGAGTACGCAATATCCCCACTATAATCTTCCTGAAAGACGGCCAGTTGGTTAATAAAATGGTGGGAGCACAGAGCAAAGACGCTTTCAAAAAAGAAATTGACAAACTGCTCTAACGGATTTGACTTCCAACTTAATCGAACAAAAGATGGTGTGCCAAGACTTCAAAATTGGCACACCATTTTTTATTGTTTCGGCTTAACGAACCTTCAAACTCGGTAAAGCTCCGGTGTGAGTCGTATATTCCGGTGCATAAGTACTTTGTGCGGTGGCTATGCCTGTATTGTATTCGCCATTTCGAACTACTTTCTGTTCATATTGCAGGCGATACTCTCCACGATTCAGATGGTTGAAATAGAAGCGGGTATCACCATCGCGAATTTCCATATAATAGCCGGTGCCAGCGCCCCAACGATAGCCGCTAAGCGACTCCATCGGCTCCATGCAACCCGGACGCATATCATGTAGTGAAACAAAATCCATGGCTCTATCCAGCGTCAGGTATATCACCGTAACTATTGTTTGACCGAGTTTCAACGTTTCATTCGCTTTCAGCGGACGAAGTTTTTCACGTTCATCAGCATGTATGGGGGTGTAATACTCTTTTCGCACTTGAATTTCTTTGGAAGAAGATGCCTGTATGCGTTCCAACGGCAAAGGATATATGGTCGATATACCACCCCAAATGGGACTTTCGTTGTGGTGGGTCAGCAGCACTGTATCTTGTTGGGAGAGATGGCGCAATGCGATTTCCGTCTGCACACTCTCGCCCTCACCGAACCACTTACCGCCATCTTTCAGCGGAATTTCTACCGTCAGGTTATCTGTCTGGAGTTTATTTTCACCGGCTGCATTTCCCATCAGCGCATAGATAGCATCCGTGGTTGTAGTTGTGGTGGCCCACTGTGTGGTGCGCTTCTTCCCCAACAACCAGCGTTGCATCTCTGCCACCGTGCGTTCATAGCCACCCAAACGGCGAAGCAAATCTATGGTGCCGGTATGGGTGGTAAAGTCCCTATCGGTCCACCAATATCCTCCGGTATGCAACATGGCAAAGAATGCCCCATGCTCTTCGTCCGATGTCAGGTGTTGCACCAAACTTTCTGCCAGTTGCTTAACCAAATCCATTTTACCCATACCCAAAAGAGCGATGGCAGTTTCCGGCATTTCGGTCAGTGACTTATTCAGAGCTTGTTTGATGAATAGCGGTTTGAAATAGTTGTATGCCTTTTGGCTATCGGCCTTTAGCGATTGCTTCCACTCCGTATCCAGCGATAAGAGATAGTACCATGTAATCACATTCCACGGCAGATAAGGTTGGGAGATTTCTTTCTTGGCTATGGCTTCCTGTATCTTTTGCATGCTGAGCACCACATACTGATCGAAAGCTGTCTGCCCTTTTTTCATCATATCCTTCACTCTACTCATATCGGCGCCCATGGCTTGAGCCCGAGTCATCAAAGTTATGATATACGATGTGAGGTAATAACTACCCTCCATGCCGGGATACCATTTCCAGCGACCATCGGCCTCCTGAAGTTCGGACAGTTTGGGCACCACAGCATCCAATGATTGATTTTTTGGCTTGTACATAAAGTCCAGCAAGGCACGGGTGCGAGCTTCTTCGCTTTGTGCATTGCGCACCCAAGGAGTCTGTTGGAGGGTCTGCTGCTTGAGCTGTTCATTGCGTTGGAGTGCGCTGCTATCGACCTCCACAGCCAAAGATTTGCGTCGTTCCGCCATCCAAGTCTTTACACCCGATTGTTCGGTCAGATAGTCCGCCACCAGAAGGCTGTATGCCGAAGCAGCCAAGGAAATGGCATCACGGGCATCGGTTTCTGCCAAAGTGAGCAATTGGCTCATGGCCAGAAACAGAGGATTGCCTACGGCATTGATATAGAGCCTGCCTTCATTAGGTTTGCCGGAAGGGAATAGATAGCCCAAAGGCATCTGTTGGGTCTTTTCCGAAGAGATACGAAAAGGAATGGTTTCGATTACTTCTTTCGTGCCCGGCAATTGGGGGATAAGATGCTGCTCACCATCCGAGAAGCGATTACCCTCGGCTATAATGCGCAGTCCCACCGCATCATAATCAGCAACGGGCGTAACCGGTAATGAGAACGAACTCTGTCCTTTGGCATTGACGTCAAAAGGCTTTTTATAGGTTTGCAATATCTTTTCCGTTTCTGGGTCGAAGAGTTCGAGGCGCAATGTTCCTTTTACAACTTTATCCGAAAGATTGCGCAGCGTTCCTCCGATAACTGCTTTATCACCCATACGGAGGAAACGCGGGATATTCGGCTCTATCATAAACTCTTTGTAAGCCTCGGAAAAGTCGGTTTTACCACCACTCATCACATCGGATGTATGGGCAAAGAGTTCTACACGCCAGCGAGTCAAACTCTCCGGTAACGTAAATTGCCATGACACTTCACCATTTTTATCCGTATGTAACTGAGGATAGAAATAGGCCTGTTCGGCAAAGTTGGTACGTATGACCGGCGTGGATTTATAGTTCGTCGCAGATCTTTTCACTACCACTGCATCCAAAGAATTCACGTCTTTTCCCAAGATTTCACTAAAGGCTTCCCCACCTCTCATCATTAGCGAAACCAGAGGTGCTCCGGCACCCTCCTTACTTAAATAATGTTTCTCGTATTTATTCTTTTGGGCAATATATAAGTTTGTATTTTGGACACTCAAGGATTGGGCATCCGGGAAATAATTCGGTTCTTCTATATGAGTATCCAACCGCTGCGGCTTATTGTATCTATAGATTAAATCCAACGAGGCATCCGTCATCCAAGCTGCCAGATTGGCGTGGGTAACCGGCTTGCCGTTTGCATCCAGAATACGCAAGCTCCACGTTTCTTGCGAACCGACCAACATACGATTGCGGAACGATTTCCACTGCAAAGTGAGCGATTTATCCGGCTGAATACGATTGAATGTGCATTTGTATTCATACAGTTTGCCTTCATCCACAAAATAGAGATACACATTGCGATACTGTTCTCTGAATTTTTGGGTGGGAGCCGGCAATACAAGGCGATTCATCTTCCCGGCTTCGGGTCTTAGCACGCCATCTTTATATTGCCCGTTTACATAAAACAACTTATAATACACATACTTATCCTTGGCCGAAGTTCCCCATAGCAATACTGGGTCTTCCCCATCGGCATATTTGCTGTCGAGTGGCACCGCCCATAGTTTTTTTTGAGATGGTATCATCGTTTCCTTTTCGGAAAAGATGAACCAAGAAACTTCGTCCAAGACCTCAAAGCCCTCCTTGGTAGTGAATTTCACTTCCAGTGTGTATTCACCCGATGGCAGTTTGGACCATGCAGCCACGAGGGGTACATTTTTATTGGCATCCATTTCTCCCATATCCACCACCTCTTTCTCTTTATTTATCAGTCGGTAGCTTACTCGGGCATCTTCGATTTGTTCCCAATTGGAATTGGACACGTTTACATTCAGATGGTAGTTTTTCCATCTGCTCCGTTCCAAGTTTTGTGGAGCATTCAGCTTTATTCTCACCGGCGTATCTCCAATGAAAATTCGGCAATATT
This sequence comes from uncultured Porphyromonas sp., assembly GCA_945965245.1. Taxonomy (GTDB): domain Bacteria; phylum Bacteroidota; class Bacteroidia; order Bacteroidales; family Porphyromonadaceae; genus Porphyromonas. The sequence continues at coordinate 8,360 of CAMFNC010000175.1, forward strand.
GTTGCTGAGTTTCCCCACCCGAATCAATAACCTTGGCATTAATGGTATAAATAAAATAATAGATGCCACCGCTGTCTGAAACATCTTGTGGCTTTTTCAGTTGCACGGGAATGATAAATTCGCCATTGCTGCCCAGTTCGGTAAGGGTGCCAGAGGCTATCTCCTCCTCTGTGGACTCCCTGAAAAAGAAACGACCCCAAGAGATGGCTATTGCCTTCATGGTATATTCCACTTTTCCTTGCGTTAGCGGAACCCCGCTCAATTTCTTAGCCTTACCTTTTATAGCCGTGCTATCTTCAAGTTTCAGTTCTTCTCTGGGGGTATCCAAAAGTACTTCAAAGGTGGGTCTTTTGTATTCCTCCACTCGGAATGAGATTTCATCATCTCCATCATCGCTAGATGCCTCCAAGCTAAACTGCCCCATCATCCTATCGGTGGGCAATGTAAATGTGCCGGAAAATACCCCGTTGGCATCGGTTTCCAATTGGGTTTTATGGAAAGTTTCACCATTGGCATCCTTCACCTCTATATACACACCCTTTTGGCTTAGCGTTTTGGCTTGATTGGGGTCATAAGCGAATTGATACAAAATTCCACTAAAGGCCACTTGCTGTCCGAGGCGATAGATGGCTCGGTCTGTCCAAAGGGTTATCAATTCATCCATTTTGTTGATATCAATCTTGCTCAAGCCGTAATAATTCAGATAATCGAAATAAAAGAGAGGCTTGTCTTCTTGGTTCGCAATCTGAAGATAAATATGGCGTTTTTGAGGAAAATCCACAATGAAGCCGTCCGGATTGGTTTTTCCATCCCATTGATAGGAATAACTCAATTGCTTGGGTACGCTGTTGTTCCGATTAATCTGCCTGATAGAAGTGGACATATTGGCCAAGGGATGTCCCGAAGCGGCATATAGGAGTTGTGCCGAATTTTTAGTTCTGTCATTGATAATTAAAGGATGAACCTCTGTAACCTGTATCAAGCCATAGTCCGCATATTGATTCCCACGTATATCAGTATAACTTAATTTAACGGCATAGTAACCGCAATCGGACGGCATCACCACAGTGGCCCCATAAAAGCAATGTTCCAAATAATTACGTTCCGATTTAATCTGCAATAAATGCGTGTAGATGGGCTTAATTCCCGGCAAGAGAGATTGGATATAATCTGTTTTTTCATCCCTTTCCAGCTTTGACAATAATGTATCTATATCCAATCGGCCTAATGCATAGAAGTCTATTTGAGCTTTTTCTAAATTCCGATAACTACCGTAATAGTCACACTTCTGACCGGGTTGGGAGTGCTCGGCCATCCGAAATGAAAGATGTGACACCAAAAGCTCTTCACGTTTGTAAAGAAACTCGTCCACATCTCGTTTCTTGAATAAACCGGATCGTCCTATTAACTCATCCAGTAATGCTTTGACTTCAATAAGTTGGCTCTCTTGTTCCAGCAATCTAATCAGACATTTACTCAGAGGCAAGACTTCTTTTCGCTTGGCAAATTGCTTATAAACAGCTTGGGTGGCTGCAATATCCGCTTGGCGGTAAGCCGGCTCTTCACTATGAAAATTCACACGTGCTATCTGCAAGCCTATGGTAAATATCTGTCCGGCATATTTTTGGAAAAGCAGGTCGAAGATTTGGTCTATTCGATCGTTTATAATCCGGCTGCCTGTGGTCGATTGCAGTCTTCTTCGGTCGTAATTATTGGCATCGGCCAGCTTCATCAGCATCGCTATCGCCGGTACATACTCTTCATACTCGTCTTTGGTGTTCATATCCAAGACAGTACGCTCCGTAGTATCTAAGGGCTGACCAAAAACTTCTTGGGACGAATATATCTCATCCAGCAATTCCACCACTCGTTTCACATATTGCTCGCTCGACCATTGCGCAGGATTTATCGAGTCCAAATCCTGCATATCCGCAAACACTTTGCTCCATCTGCTGGTATAGCCACTCTGCCGATAGGCATGCAGATAGGCCTGCATCCGAGCATAATTCAAAATCACCTTATCACGTGCCGTAAGCCAAGGGTATCGGCTCACTTCATCCAAACGCACAAATTTGTCATTTTTTTTCAGCGGATCCAGATCGGACTCGATATTGGCAGCCACCTGAATGCCTTGCAGCATGGGGGCAAAACAGTGTTCCGCAGCCGCTGCTTCTTCCAGTTCCTTAGCTTTGAGCAAAACATTTCGTGGAGCCAAAGGACGGGTTTGCTGTAAAACTGATAATTCTTTTTGTAGGGTTTTTATTTTCATGATTTTTACTCGATTTTGAGCTTGAGCGGAATAGGAGGCCCCCCCCCATACTCCCAATACAATCAAAACTGTTACGATCCAAAATATTCGTTCCATATCACCTTCAAGATTAAATATTGTCAAAAGATAAGCATTTATTCCTTACCGTTGTTCTTTCCCACAATGACAGCAAGAAAACAGAAGTGTGGAGTGCCAAAAATTTTATGTATATTTTGAATTTATTTTATGCATAAATTGCACGCGTTTTATACATAAAATGAAATCATTTTATGTATAAAATTTTGGCACGCTCCGAAGGCGCATAAAATCAAGCCTCCGGAAACGGCTGTGCACTTAGAAAAAAAGAATATTAAATAACAGTACGATCGCCCAAAGCTTGAGCAAAACGACATTTCATTTCATTCAACTCTGCCATCTGTTGCATCAAACGTAAAACGGCATCATTGTCACCATCACGCTGTGCCACTATCATTTCATTCTGAATTTTCCGGAGCGTTTCGATGATATAGTTGTTCTTAATATTGTATATCTCACGTATCACCAAACTGCCTCTGCGAATTTGATTCTTACGGATGAAATCTTCAGATTCATAGGCCTTGCCATCCATTTTATCATACACTTTGCTCAACTGATAGCGGTCGGCAGAAAGTTCCACAGCCAAACGACTAATATCCGGATCAGGATGATTGGTGAAGTATTGGATGGTCTCTTTCCTCTCGGCAAGGCAAACACCCACAGCTTCATCCAGAATTTGTTGCATTATGGAGGAACCGAAACGCAAACCCTCTTCATCCAATTCTTCGCTTGCCAATCGCGATAGTTCGATAGAAAATTCTTCTTCGTTTTCCATCAGTCGAACCCATTCATTTCCGTGACGGATAATCTGCCGAAGCAACTCCCATTCACATTTATCAGGCACCAAAACAGACCGGGAGGTCTTGGTGTCGGTATCTTCTGTGACAGAGGTTGCAGCTGTTTCCACTGTGGCAGGAGCAGGCGGCTGATTGTAAGACGAAGCAAGATTTCGATGACTGCGTTGCGTTTTTTTCACTTCGCCTAAAAGCAACTGCTCGTCCATATTGAGCCGCTGCGAAGTGGTCTGCACATATACAGCTCGTTCGATGGCATCCGGTATCAGCGATATGCTGCGCACAATATCAGAAATGACGCTGGCACGCCGAATGGGATCATTGGCAGTTTCGTCCAAAAGCAGCGACGTCTTGAAGTGGATAAAGTCATCTTCGGCATCATTGATATATTGCCGAAATTCTTCCGCACTATGTGCCCGGGCAAAAGAGTCGGGGTCTTCACCATCGGGCAGCAGCACCACTTTGATGTGCATCCCTTCCTCCAGCAGCAAATCAATGCCTCGCAAGGCGGCTTTGATACCGGCGGCATCGCCATCATAAAGCACCGTGATATTGTCCGTGAAGCGATGGAGCAGTCTGATTTGCTGAACCGTGAGTGCCGTACCGGACGAAGCCACCACATTTTCCACTCCGGATTGGTACATGCTGAGCACATCCATATAACCTTCCACCATGAAGCATTTATTTTCCTTGACAATGGCACGTTTGGCCTGATACAAGCCATAGAGTTCGCGGCTTTTGCTGTATATGGTGTTTTCGGGCGAATTGACGTATTTGCCCACCTTCTCTTTCTTGACCAAGATGCGCCCGCCGAAGGCCACGGTTTTGCCGCTGACGGTATAGACGGGAAAAATGACACGTCCGCGAAATCTATCCACCGGCGACCGATTGTCTTCGAATTGCAAAGTCACACCGCTATCCACTAAATACTTCATCTGATAGCCTTGCTGCAAAGCGGTATCGGTGAGAGCCGAACGAGCTTCGGGCGAGTAACCTAAGCCGAACCGCTCGATGGTTTCATTGCGCAAACCACGCTCCCGAAAATAACTCAATCCGATATTGACACCTTCTTCGGAGTGCAACAAACAATTCGTGAAGAACTCTCGCGCATATTCATTGACAATAAAAAGACTTTCCCGTTCGTTAGCCAGTTGCTTCTCCTCATCGGTCTGTTCACGCTCCTCCACCGTGATGTTGTACTTACGAGCCAAATATTTAAGAGCCTCTGTATAGTTCAACTGCTCGTGTTTCATCACAAAATGTACCGGTGTGCCACCTTCGCCACAAGAAAAGCATTTGCAAATATTCTTCGCCGGCGACACATAGAACGAAGGGTTGCGATCGGCATGAAACGGACACAATCCCACATAGCTCACGCCACGTTTGCGCAAGTTTACGAAATCGCTCACCACCTCCACAATGTTGGCGGAATCAATGATTTTCTGTACGGTAGCGGGGTCTATCACAGGGCAGCTTGTTTATCAGAAAGGATGCGATATAAGGTATTCGTTGGCACAAGCCAAATCTTCCGGGGTGTCTATTCCAATGGTGGAGGTATGCGTAATGCCCACGGCTATACGGTAACCGTGATCCAGCCAACGCAATTGCTCCAAGCTTTCGGATTGCTCCAAGGCTGATGCTTCAAGGGTCTTTAGCGATGGCAGAATATGGGTGCTGAAGGCATACATCCCCACATGCCGATAATAAATGTGACGGCTGCACCAATCGAACTCGCTCCCCCTTTGATATGGAATGGGATGACGGCTGAAGTACAATGCCTCGCCGGATAGATTGCGCACCACTTTTACCTGATTCGGATTAAAGAGTATTTCATTGGGTGTTTCGGCAGAATAAGGTTCTGCCAGCGTGGCTATCCGGGTGTTGTGGTTGTCAAACTGCAAAATCAACTGTTCTATCTGACTTTTCAAAACAAATGGCTCGTCACCCTGCAAATTAATCATCACTTCTTCACCTCGACCTATTTTTTCAAAGGCTTCTATGCAACGATCCGTGCCGCTGCGATGGTGTTTGGATGTCATTACCGCCTCGGCTCCAAAACTCTGCACATGGTTCAGGATGCGCTCATCGTCAGTGGCCACCACCACGTGGGATACACAACTTTGCGCCCGGCGAACCACATGTTCGATTACCGTTTTATCGCCCAATCGTGCCAATGGTTTGCCGGGAAAACGAGTGGAGGCGTATCGTGCCGGAATGATGGCAATAACTTTAGGTGTCATATATTATTTACTATTATTCAAAAGATTACTTTCAAAGGTACTATATTTGAATAAGTTTTATGTAAAAACAACTTATAATATATTTTTCAGAAAACGAATAATGAAAGTATTAGTATTGGTGGTACACCCACACCTCGAAAAATCGGTCATCAATAAGACCTGGAAAGAAGCTGCAGAAAAAGCCGGCTCCAACATTACGGTTCGATCTCTTTATGACCTCTATCCCGATGGCAACATTGACATTCGCGAAGAACAGAAAGTCATGGAGTCACATGACCGCATCATTTTCCAATATCCGTTCTATTGGTACAGCGCACCCTACCTACTCAAAAAGTTTATGGACGAAGTATTTACCGATGGGTGGGCATACGGAGCCGGCGGTGACAAAATGGAAGGCAAAGAAATTGGAGCCGCCGTATCTTGCGGCAGTCCGGCAGAGGCTTTCGTGGAAGGCGGTATGCAATGCCATACGCTGGAACACTATTTGGGATTATATGATGGTGTAGCAGCATTCCTCCGTGCCCGATACATCGGATTTCATGCTTTCTACGACACCTATAATCCCACAGCTCTGCAAACATTGCCCCAAAATGCCGATGCGTATGCACAGTGGCTGACGAAATAAGTGTATATGAACTAAATTTCACGATTTTACGTTATAATATCGAAAACCAATATTTAACGAAGCAAAAACGATGAAAATGAATTTAGTGTGCAAATTTGCAATCTTAGCCGGTTCGGCTTTCTTGCTATTCTTGTCCTCTTCGTGTCATTCGGGTAGTCAAGCCGATGCCACTCAATCGACCCAAAGTGCAAGCCTATCGGCCCAAGCCGAAGGCGATGAAATCATTCATATCAGTGCCTCGGAATTTCGCAAGCAGATTTTCGACTATCAAGCCAGTCCGAACAAATTTGTTTATAAAGACCAAACGCCTGCCATTATTGATTTCTATGCCGACTGGTGCGGTCCATGCCGCAAGCTCAGTCCCAAATTGGAGGCTGTGGCCAAAAAATACAAAGGCAAACTGAAAGTCTATAAAGTGAACGTGGATAAAGAAATGGAATTAGCTCGTGCATTCAATGTGCAGAGCATCCCAATGTGTTTGTTTGTTCCTGTAAAGGGTTCGCCCATCCAAACCATGGGCAATCTCTCTGAAGAAGACATTGAAAAAACCATTTCTCAGATCCTATAATTCTCAATCACATTACATCCTATTTACCCAAAGAAGGTGACTAAAAAGTCACCTTCTTTTTTATCTCTTCCAATCCTAAATAACAACAAGGACATAAAAGCGGAAATAGAGTAAAAACTATATGGCGAAAAAACGTTTTCCGGTTTTTTGAGTGATTTTGTGGTGAAAACACAGAAAAAAGTAAAAAATCGCTCAAACATGTTGCACAACACAAAAAAAAGCCTTATATTTGCAATGTGTTTTTCATGGTATTAGAT
>CAMFNC010000176.1 GCA_945965245.1 uncultured Porphyromonas sp.
GCCATCTTCCCCGATGTGCAGGAAATGTATGCCAAACGTTTGGCAGAACTGAACAAACTGATGGAGAAACGTCGCTCCGAAGAATTGAAGTGGAAAGCCGACCATCAAGATTTGGCCGCCAAAATGACCAATTGGTTCAGCGGAAAAGCTCCTCAAATAGACTGGACAGCCATCGAGCAGAAACCCGACCAAGCTACTCGTGGTGCATCCGCCACCGTATTGAGCGTATTGGCCTCGCAATTAGAAAATATGATTGTATCTTCTGCCGACCTCTCCAATTCAGACAAAACAGACGGATTCCTGAAGAAAACCAAGATGCTGCGCCGTGGCGATTTCAGCGGAGCATTCCTCCAAGCCGGCGTATCAGAATTTACCATGGCCTGCCTCTGTCTGGGTATGGCATTGCATGGCGGTGTAATCCCTGCGTGTGGTACATTCTTCGTATTCTCGGATTACATGAAACCCGTGGTGCGCATGGCCGCGCTGATGCAGCTGCCCGTAAAGTTTGTATGGACACACGATGCATTCCGTGTGGGTGAAGACGGCCCCACACACGAACCGGTGGAACAGGAAGCACAAATCCGACTGATGGAAAAACTGCAAAACCACAGCGGCAAAAACAGTATGCTGGTACTGCGCCCTGCCGATGTATATGAAACCACTGTGGCATGGCAGATGGCCATGGAGAATGTGGATACTCCCACCGGACTGATTTTATCTCGCCAAAACATCAAAGACCTGCCCCAAGACAGCCACTTTGCCGGACACTATGAACAAGCCCTGCAAGCCAAGCGCGGTGCATATATCGTGATGAAGGACGAAAATCCGGATGTGGTGCTGCTGGCCACCGGTTCAGAAGTCAGCACTTTGGTAGCCGGTGCCGAACTGCTCCGTACCGAAGGCGTCCGCGTGCAGATTGTATCGGTTCCCTCGGAAGGCGTATTCGCCACCCAAGATGAAGCATACCACCGCCAAGTATTGCCCACCGGCATCAAGCGTTTCGGTCTGACGGCCGGTCTGCCTGTAAACCTGCAAGGTCTGGTGGGCGAAAATGGAGCCATCTGGGGGCTGAACTCTTTCGGATTTTCCGCTCCATATAAAGTATTGGACGAAAAGTTAGGCTTCACTGCCGAACACGTTTGCAGTCAAGTAAAAGCATTGTTAGGTAAATAATCAAGGATGCAAAAATGAAAGAAGATATATTCGGACTCTGCTCAGACCATGCCGGTTTTGAAATGAAACAGTATGTAATCAAAAAACTGGAAGCGTTGGGCATCGAGTATAAAGACTTCGGAACCTATTCGGACGAACGCTGTGACTATCCAGATTTCGCTCACCGATTGGGCAGTGCCATCGAAACCGGCGAACTGAAACGCGGCATTGCGCTATGTGGGTCGGGCAACGGCATTTCCATGACACTCAACAAATATCCGCATGTGCGTGCCGCTCTGTGCTGGACGGAGGAATTGGCCGGTTTGGGACGTGCGCACAATGACGCAAACATCCTGTCCATACCGGCACGGTTTGTGAGCGAAGGGGTGGTAGATGCCATGGTTGACGCCTTTATCCAAACACCATTTGAAGGGGGCAGACATATTGACAGAGTAAATAAAATAGCTATTCGCTAATCATTCCGTCTTTTGACCATACGAGAGGGGGCTGTATCGAAACATTGGTCTCGATACAGCCTCTTGGATTTTAAAGCAGCCCGAGAAGCCTTTATGTATTATCCCCGCAAAGATGATTTGCCGGCTGTTGTACTATTTCAGAAAAATGGTAATACAACACACACAAAACTTGATAGAAAGTTGATTTTACACAGATATTATTTCAGAATACTCAAAAAAAGCTCTATATATGACTATTTTATTATTTTTGCAGGCGTAGATTTATGATTTACAACTTTATGGCAATTGCAGTAATATTTATAGAACTTAATAACTTTTTTGGAGGTTTTGAGCATCAAGTTTGGGATAAACTTCAGAGACCTGTCCCTTAACTATATAGTCCATTCTCCTCCACTACAAACTAAACAATTAAACTGATGATTCATGCGACCGTGAGGCCGTGCTTAAAAACCTAAACAAACCGTGATCATCGCCAAAAAAACGAATATGACAAACGAAGAAAAAAAACTCAATTATCCCGAGACTGAAAATTTCAGTCGGGAAGAATCCTCACAATCAGCACCAGCTAACAGACCTTCTGAAAAGCCCATTCCGGTGGCGGGAGCCAATGGTAACGATGTGCAAATGAATGAAAACACTCCGAACGGGCACAAACGCAGACGCATCCGTGTGGCTGCAGATGGATACGGTATGCCGGCACGCTCTTTCCAACGCCAAGGATGGAATGCACCGGGCAATAATTACCGCTCGGAGCAGAATGCCAGCTCCTATGATGGAGATAGGAACTTCGAACAACGGGGTGGGGATAACTACGACAGCTATTACGACCGTCCTGCCCGACAGGAGCGCCCGTATAGAAACACCGAAGAGTACGATATGCACCGCGAGCAATATGACAATGCGCTGCGCGAACAATCAGGTCGTGAACCAGGTGTGGAAACAGTCGAAAATGCGGGAGATTCCTATCAGCGCAATGATTACGGCAATACCGGCGGCGGATACAACAATTACCGCAGACCACGCAACAATAACCCTCGTGGCGGATACAATAACCCTCGTGGCGGATACAACTATCAACGTGGCGGATATGACAGACCCCATAATAACTATAACCCTCGTGGCGGATACCGTAATTATGACAATAATCAGAACGGAGGATATGACAATCAGCGTGGCGGGTACCGCAGCTATGACAACCAAGGTGGCGGGTATGAAAGACCTCATAACAACTATGGCAATCCACGCGGCGGATACCGCAACTATAACAACCTCGGCGGATATGACAACCAACGCGGCGGATATGACCGGCCACAACGCAATTACGGCGATGGTGGTATGCGCCCCCGCATGAATAACCGCCCAATGGGATATGGCGAACGTGACTATAGTATGCCCCAAGGCAGAAAATCCATGAACAATCATCCCTATGGAGACCCACGCGGCAATCGCTACGTCAAACCGAACATGAGACCCAAAAAGCAACCTAACAAGATACGCAAGCCCATACAACCGGTAAAATACCAAGAAGTAGTAACCGATCCCAATGAGGAAATCCGCTTAAATAAGTTTTTGGCCAATGCCGGCATTTGCTCACGTCGTGAAGCCGACGAGCTGATTGCTCAGGGCAAAATTACGGTCAATGGTAATGTGGTAACAGAATTGGGGGCACGTGTGACCCGCCAAGACGAAGTCATCTATGACGAAAAGGTGGTGAAGATTGAAAGCAAGGTATATGTATTACTCAATAAACCTCGCAACTGCGTGACCACCTCGGACGACCCCGAATGCCGCACCACGGTAATGGACATCGTGCGCAACGCCTGCCCCGAACGCATCTATCCGGTGGGACGTTTAGATCGCAATACCACCGGTGTACTGTTGGTTACGAACGATGGCGATTTGGCTGCCAAGCTGACTCACCCCTCGTTCAAAAAGAAAAAAATCTACCACGTATGGCTGGATAAAGAAATTCCCGCCGATGATATGCAGCGCATTGCCGAAGGCATAGAACTGGAAGACGGCGAAATACATGCCGACGCCATCAGCTACGTAAAGGATGACGACTTTACCCAAGTGGGCATAGAGATACACTCCGGACGTAACCGCATCGTGCGCCGTATCTTCGAACATCTGGGCTATCATGTAGTAAAACTGGATCGTGTGTACTTTGCCGGTCTGACCAAGAAAAATCTTTCACGCGGCAAATGGCGTTATCTGGACGAACAGGAAGTAAACAACCTGCGCATGGGTTCATTTGATTAAAAAGCAATTATCTAATCATATTATACATATAATAAGATGATGAAAAGAATAAAAATCAAAGAGCTCCTAAACGGAGCATTGCTGAACGAAGATATTAACATCAAAGGATGGGTGCGCACTAGAAGAGGCAATAAGGCCGTAACTTTTATTGCCATGAACGATGGTTCCACCATACACAATATACAAGTGGTAGCAGATCCCAATCTGCTACCGGCCGAAGAAATGGCCAAAATCACCACAGGAGCCTGTCTTAGCGTAGTGGGCAAACTGGTGGAATCTCAAGGCAAAGGACAGAGCTATGAAGTACAGGCCACTGCCATCGAAATCTACGGCACTGCCGACCCAACCACTTATCCATTGCAGAAGAAAGGCCACAGTCTGGAATTTCTGCGTGAAATAGCCCACCTACGCCCTCGCACCAATACATTCGGAGCAGTACTGCGTATCCGCCACCATATGGCCATGGCCATACACACCTATTTTCACGAACATGGTTTCTTCTACTTCCACAGCCCTCTGATTACTGCTAGCGACTGCGAAGGCGCCGGTCAGATGTTCCAAGTAACGACTTTGGATCTGGAAAACCTGCCCAAAAGCGAAGATGGCAAAGTGGATTACAATCAGGACTTCTTTGGCAAGCATACGGCTCTGACCGTATCCGGTCAATTGGAAGGCGAATTGGCTGCCATGTCTTTGGGTGCTATTTATACCTTCGGCCCCACATTCCGTGCCGAGAATTCCAATACTCCCCGCCATTTGGCAGAGTTTTGGATGATTGAACCAGAAGTGGCTTTTCTCGAAATCGAAGAAAATATGGAGTTGGCTGAAGATTTCATTAAATATTGCGTGCAATGGGCTTTAGATCATTGTATGGATGATATACAATTCTTGGCAGAGCACTTCGATGCCGAACTCCCCGACCGCCTGCGCTTCGTACTGGCCAAACCGTTTAAACGGCTGACCTACACCGAAGGGGTGGAAATTCTGGAAGCTGCCGTAAAAAACGGTCACAAATTCGAATTCCCCATATATTGGGGTGCCGACCTTGCCAGCGAGCACGAACGCTATCTGGTGGAAGAGCACTTCCAACGCCCTGTTATCCTGACCGACTATCCCAAGGAAATCAAGAGCTTCTATATGCGCATAAACGACGATAACAAGACGGTGCGCGGAATGGACGTTCTTTTCCCGAAAATCGGCGAAATCATCGGTGGTTCCGAACGTGAATGGCGTTTGGACAAGCTGACCCAGCGTGCCGAAGAAATGGGTGTACCTCAAAAAGATATTTGGTGGTATCTGGATACCCGCCGCTATGGCACGGCTCCCCACTCCGGTTTCGGTTTGGGATTTGAGCGTCTGCTTCTTTTCGTTACGGGCATGAGCAATATCCGTGATGTAATCCCCTTCCCCCGTACACCCAACAATGCAGAGTTTTAGCATATGAACACTCCTTATATCAACAATCAAGCCGGCAAAATCATCCTCGCCAATATCTACGGCGAAGATAAACCCGGTGTAACCGCCCAACTGACTCAAATTCTGGCTAATCACAGTGCATATATTCTGGATATCGGTCAGAGTGATATTCACAATAATCTGGCATTGGGTATCCTTTTTCAAACCACAGAGGGCGAATCCGGACACATCCTCAAAGACCTCTTATTCAAGAGCTATGAACTGGGCGTAACCATACGCTTCAAGCCTATCAGCGACAAGGAATATATGGACTGGGTGGGACTGCAAGGCAAAAACCGCTATATCATTACCATTGTGGCACGAAAGATTACCGCCGAAATGATAGCGGGTATTGCCATGGCCAGTGCCGAACAAGGATTGAATATTGACGACATCAAACGTCTAACCGGTCGTATCTCACTGAATACGGAGGCTTCAAAGACTCCGATGGCGAGTGTGGAATTTTCCATGCGTGGCACGCCCAGAGACAAAGATGCACTTCAGGCCAAATTCGTAAGCCTGTCACAAGAATATAATTTGGACATTTCTTTCCAACGCGAAAGCATGTATCGACGCACACGCCGTCTGATTTGCTTCGATATGGACTCTACGCTGATTCAAACCGAGGTCATTGATGAATTGGCAATAGCCAATGGCGTAGGAGACCAAGTGAAAGAGATTACCGAACGTGCCATGCGTGGCGAAATTGATTTCACCGAGAGTTTCAGAGAGCGTGTGGCTCTGCTCAAAGGCTTGGATGTGAGCGTGATGCAAGGCATTGCTGAACGTCTGCCGCTAACCGAGGGTTTGGAGCGACTGATGAAGACGCTAAAAACCGTGGGCTTCAAAATTGCCATCCTAAGTGGTGGATTTAAGTTCTTCGGCAATTACCTCAAACAGAAATTCGGTATCGACTACGTGTATGCCAACGAATTGGAGGTAGAAAACGGCAAACTGACCGGACGCTATGTGGGTGATGTGGTAGATGGACGCCGCAAGGCCGAACTGCTGCGCCTGATTGCCCAAGTGGAAGGTGTACATCTGATGCAGACCGTGGCTGTGGGTGATGGAGCCAATGACCTGCCAATGCTTTCTTTGGCCGGTCTGGGGATTGCTTTCCATGCCAAACCCAGAGTAAAAGAGAATGCCAAACAAACCTTGAGTAATGTGGGAATAGACGGCATACTTTATTTCTTGGGATACAAAGACTCTATTATCGATGACGAAACGCTAAATACACCTAAAGCATTATGATTAAACATATCGTTCTATTCGGACTTTCGGCCATGAACAGTCCGGAGGAAAAGAAGCAACATCTATTGGAGCTTAAACGCAGACTGGAAAACCTGCCTGCCACCATCGGTGAGTTGAAAAGCATGCAAGTGGAGTTGAATGTAAATCCTGCGGAGGCTCACGATTTTGCACTGATTGCCGAAGTGGCAGATTTGGAGGCATTGGCTGCGTATGCCGGGCACCCCGACCATGTGGCTATCGTTAAAGAGATGATTGCGCCATACAAACAAAGTCGAGCCTGTGTAGATTATCAGTTCTAACACCTCTATTTATTTCATATTAAATCATCATTTGCGAGAATGTGCTTGATAACGGATGATAGTATTCGTATTCGAGCACATTCTCTTCATTCTAAACCCTTTCCTCGATGGACACGAAAGATATCAGCATACAAGACTATACATACAGCCTGCCGGACGAACGAATAGCCAAATATCCCCTCCCGAAACGTGACCAGAGCAAACTATTGATTTATAGGCAGGGGGAAATTTCCGAAAAAATCTTTTGCGATTTGCCAGATGCTCTGCCAAAGAATACACTCTTGGTACGCAATAATACCAAAGTCATTCGTGCCCGCCTGCTCTTCCGAAAAGCCACAGGAGCACAAATCGAAATATTCTGTCTGGATCCCTTGGAGCCTCTTTCCTATGAGCTATCTTTATCTTCACATATCCAATGTTCGTGGCACTGTATGCTGGGGAATGCCAAAAGGTGGCAGCCGGGCAGTGCGTCGCTCACAAAGCAATTGACAACCCCGGATGGCACAACACTTACCCTGCAAGCCGAGCGAAAGGGACAGGAAGAGGTCACTTTCCGCTGGGACAATCCCAACTACTCATTCGGCGAAATCTTGGAAATGATGGGGATACTGCCCATTCCTCCCTACTTGAACAGAGAAACAGAAACCGCAGACCTGACCACCTACCAGACCGTATATGCATACCACCAAGGTTCGGTGGCAGCTCCCACTGCAGGATTACACTTCACATCCGAGGTATTCAACCGGCTGGCGGAAAAAGGCATACCCATTCGGGATGTGACGTTGCATGTGGGGGCAGGCACATTCAAACCCGTCAAAAGCGAAATCATCGGAGAACACGAGATGCATCGCGAACTGATTATTGTGAACGAAGACTTATTAAAATGTTTGGCAGAAACAGACCGCTCCATCGTGGCTGTGGGCACAACCTCGGTACGCACTCTGGAAAGTCTGTATTGGTTAGGGGTAAAAATCATACAAAATCCTCAAATTGATTCGACTGATTTATCCGTAACTCAATGGGAAAGCTATGAATACAACCCGAACGAATTGCCCAACAGAGTTACCGCATTCAATGCCTTGGTAGCATGGATGCAACAGCACGAAACCTCACAGATTGTTTTTCCCACGGGTATTCTGATTGCCCCCGGATATCAATTCCGAGTGGTGCAAGCAATGATTACAAATTTCCATCAACCTCACAGCACATTACTGCTGCTCATCGGCGCTTTCATTGGTGAGGATTGGCATCGTGTCTATAATTATGCTCTTGATCACGGCTTTCGCTTTTTGAGTTATGGCGATAGTTCACTGCTCATGCCTTAACTCGATGAATTTATTCCTCTTTTAAGTCAAAAAAGAATATCATTCATCGGGGAAAAAGAATTATTCATCGGAAACGGTTTGTGTAAATGACACGTAAAGCCCTACCTTAGGCTTTGTAAACAAACACGAGTTCGATATAAGAGTGCGGTCGCAAACAAGTATAAAACCCTATGAAAGAAGGTATCGGCTATCGCATCTGACGCGCACTTAGACCGAACTCACGTTAAACAAATCAACAGAGATAAATATGAATTCTCCTATTTTTCAAATCATCCGCCATCGGAGCATTGTGTTTTCCTTCCTACTTGGCTCGCTGACGACCACACTCTCACAAGCCCAGAATGATACCAGGCAGCTAAAACCAATAAAGACCATCCCATCCGCCCTATCACTGGACGAAGCATTGGAATATGCTCTGCAACAAAATGCCAATGTGCGTGTGGCCAATGCAGAAGTCATTCGCACGGACTATGCTCGGAAAAAAGCATGGGCTGCGTTATTCCCGAAAGTTGATGTAAACGGTTCTTATAATTATACGCTGAAGAAACAGAAAATGTTTTTCGGCGGAATGAAGTTTCCGGGCATGGGGGGAAACACATCCGAAACCGGTGGCACCACTTCCGAAGATGATGCCGTGGGCATCGAAGTTGGTATGACTCACAATATCCAAACCGGAATTCAAGCCGGGATACCCATCATTGCCCCACAGTTGTGGCAAAGTTTGAGCATCAAGGCCACAGATGTGGAGTTGGCTTTGGAAAAAGCACGCAGCAGTAAAATAGATATAACTGCAGAGGTGCGCAAAGCTTACTATCAAGCGCTATTGGCCAATGAAGCTTATCGGGTATATAAACAAAGCTATGACAATGCCGAAGCCAACTATAAGCAAATCAAAGAAAAATACAAACGTGGTCTGGTGGCGCAATACGATTTGCTGCGCACGGAAGTGCAAATGAAAAACCTCGAACCCAATGTGATGCAAGCCGAACAGAGTATCACTTTAGCCATGAAACAACTGAAATTACTTCTGGGCATGTCGGTGGAGTCGCCCTTATCACTTACAGACTCTTTGGGCACTTTCAGCTCTCAGTTATATCAAAGCTACTTACAAACCGACTCGCTAATGCTGCAAGAAAACACCACACTCAGACAAATGACGCTGCAAGACAAACAGCTCCGGCAGGCTCTAACCACTTCGAAATGGGCTTTCTCGCCCACACTGTCTCTGGGTTTCGTTTATAATTACAACTATATGGGCAATGAGCTAAAACTGGACAATAGCAAAAGATGGATACCCTACTCCATGGTTAATTTTACCTTATCCATCCCCATTTTCAATGGTGGAACCAAAATTCAAGATATCCGTATGCAGCAAATGGCACGCCAACAGTTGCAATGGAGCAGAAACTATGCTGGTGAACAGATTGCATTGAGTGCTCGACGCTTGCAAGATCAAATGGAGAATGCAGCCAAGCGTTATGCCGTAACCAAAGACGCCATTGCCAGTGCAGAAAAAGGCTATGAAATAGCAGCTCTGCGCTATAAGATGGGAGAAAGCACACTCGTCGAACTGAACGATGCCGACTTGGCACTCTTGCAGGCTCGTCTGAATCACAATCAGTCTATCTTCGACTTTCTGAATGCAAAAACAGAATGGGATAAGTTGGCAGGGTATCTGCCTGCAAATGCTGCGAATAAACAAAACGATAACAGAAAAAAATAATCAGGTCTTATGAAAATTACAATACATCAATACGCCATCCTATGCGGTGCTCTACTGGTTTTGAATGCCTCTCTTACTGCTTGTGGCGGCAAAAAAGAAAACCAAAAAGCAAAGACAGAAATAGCTGAAATTCCTTCGGTGGATACACTGAAAGTGACATCGGGTATGGTAGAAGTAACAGACCGATTTAATGCCACAATCCAATCCAGCATCAAAAATAATATCTCGGCTCTCACCGGAGGAAGGCTCAGACAACTCTTGGTCAAAGTAGGAGACCATGTGAGCAAAGGACAAGTGATGGCGCGTTTGGATGACTCACAATTGGCTCAACTGCAAGTGCAGATGAACAAGGCCGAGACCGATTTCAAGCGTATGGATGAACTTCACAAAATCGGAGGCATATCCCAAATGCAATGGGAAAGCGCACGCGATGGTCTGAACATTGCCCGCACTCAATACAGCAATATACTCCAAAACACGGTGCTCCGAAGCCCAGTTTCTGGCGTGGTAACGGCCAAAAATTACGACAATGGCGATGTGACCAACCCACAAATGCCCATCGTGGTAGTGGAGCAAATCCATCCCGTGAAGCTGATGCTGAATATCAGTGAAAATTACTTAACACAACTCAAAAAACGAATGCCGGTGCAGGTGACCATAGAAGCTCTGGACGGACGGGATTTCACCGGTTACATATCCCTCATACATCCCACCGTGGACGCTATGGCACACACCGTGCAGACCGAGATAGAAATCCCGAATGCAGACGGCATCATACGCCCCGGTATGTATGCCACGGCTCAAATCAACTTCGGAAGCCACGAGGCTACTTTGGTGGCCGAAAGTGCAGTAATGAAACTGCCGGGAGCCGGCCAACGCTACGTATTTGTGTATAACAAAGGTAAAGCCGAATACCGCCCGGTGGAACTGGGTGACCTCCAAGGCGAGTATTACGAAGTTACCGGTGGTCTTCAAGCCGGCGAAACCGTTATCGTGGGCAATAAGACTGAACTGACGGATGGACTGAAAGTAAAAATCAGATAATCCGTCTCTTCCATATCTATTTAAACCTAAAAGCTATGAGCATATACGAATCTTCGGTCAAGAAACCCGTTACCACCATTCTCATCTTCGTGGCAATAATGGTATTGGGGATTTTCTCACTGACCAAACTCAACATAGATTTTCTGCCCAAAATCGAGACCAACACCGTGATGGTGGCTACCACCTATTCGGGTGTCGGAGCAGAAGATATAGAAAACAACATTTCCAAACCATTGGAAAATGCGCTCAACGGTATCAGCAACCTCAAGCACATATCTTCCAAAAGCCAGGACAATGTATCGCTGATTACGTTGGAATTCAACGCCGGCACGGATATCACAGAAGCCACAAACGATATCCGCGACAAACTGGACGCCTTCAGCTCCATGCTGCCGGACGATGCCTCCAAGCCCATGATTTTCAAATTCGGCACAGAGGATATTCCGGTGGTCATCTTGGCGGCCGAAGCTGTGGAAAGCGCACCCGGATTACAGAAAATTTTGGAAAATAACGTAAGCAATCGAATTGAAAGAATTGACGGCGTGGGCACTGTAATGGTGGTCGGCGCCATCAATCGGGAAATCCATGTCTATTGCGACCCATACAAACTCCAAGCCTACCATATCACATTGGGTCAAATAGCCCAAATGGTGGGAGCGGAAAACCGCAACATCTCTGCGGGACAAATTGATTTGGGCAACAACACCAATGCCCTGCGCGTCAAAGGAGAATTTACAGACCCCTATGAATTGGGCCAAATCGTCATTGCCAACTATCAAGGCAAAAATATCTACCTGAGCGATGTGGCGCGGTTGGAAGACTCAGAACCCGAGCAGAAAACCAGCACCTATACCAATGGCAAACGAAGTTCCATCTTGATTGTGCGCAAACAGTCCGATGCCAATTCGGTGAAGATTTCCAAACAAATAGCTAAAATCCTACCCGAAATACAGGCTACGCTGCCTGCAGACGTTAAGATAACCTATGCCATGGATACCGCCACGTTTATCAACGGCACCATCAACAGCCTTACAGAAACCATTCTGATTACTTTCATTGTGGTCATGCTGGTCGTACTCATCTTCCTCGGACGCTGGCGTGCCACGTTTATCATCGTGCTTACCATTCCCATTTCGCTCATCGGCTCATTCATCTATCTGATGGTCACCGGCAATACGCTCAACATCATATCACTCAGTTCGCTCTCCATTGCCATCGGCATGGTGGTGGACGATGCCATCGTGGTGCTCGAAAATATTACCAAACACATGGAGCGAGGCAGTCACCCCAAACAAGCTGCCATCCATGCTACCAACGAGGTGGGTATATCCGTGGTGGCCTCCACCCTGACCATGCTGGCAGTATTTCTGCCTCTAACCATGGTAACGGGACTTACCGGTATCTTATTCCGGCAATTGGGATGGATTGTGAGCATTGTGATGATTGTATCCACCGTAGGTGCTCTCTCACTGACACCGGTTTTGTGTTCGCAAATGCTGAAGCGCAAACCCAAACAAACGAAATTACATGCCAAGATATTCACTCCCATCGAACGATGGTTAGACAGACTGGATGAGCTGTACACACGACTCCTATCCAAAGCCGTTCGCCACCGCACCGCCACCATTCTGATTATGCTGGGCATCTTCATTGCCTCCATCGCCATAGGTCCATTGCTCAAAACCGAGTTCATGCCGGCATCCGATACTACCAGCCTCACCGGCACCGTAGAACTGCCCGTGGGCACCTCTACCCGGGAAGCCACACGAGTGGGAGAAGAAATCTATCGGAAATGGAAGGCCGAAGTACCCGAAATGATTAGCTGCACCATGTCCACCGGTCAGGC
This sequence comes from uncultured Porphyromonas sp., assembly GCA_945965245.1. Classification (GTDB taxonomy): domain Bacteria; phylum Bacteroidota; class Bacteroidia; order Bacteroidales; family Porphyromonadaceae; genus Porphyromonas. The sequence goes on from CAMFNC010000176.1 coordinate 12,837, forward strand.
GGATGAAAACAGTGGCATGGGGGCATTGAATGCCAGCGGCACGCACCTCATCACCTATTACATCGGTCTGAAAGAAATCAAAGACCGTGACCGAAAAAGTGCCGAAATAGCCGAACAGATGCGTGGCATCTTGGAAACTTTTCACCAAGTGAAGAACTATAAGATTTCCACACAAGAAGGGATGGGCGGCAATGGCAGTGCCGTATCCATTGATATATTCGGTCACGACTTTGCCCAAACGGATGCCGTGGCCAGACAATTGGCAGAAAAGCTCCGGCAATCCAAATACTGTGCCGAAGCCTTGATTTCGCGCAAAGACTATAAACCCGAATATCGCATTCGCTTCGACCGCAACAAACTGGCGGAGCACGGACTCAATATCTCCACCGCCGGAGCATACGTTCACGGCAGCATTCAAGGCAATATAGCCACATTCTTCCGCGAAGACGGCGAGGAATACAAAGTGCGCGTACACATCGACCCCAAGTATAGGCAAGACTTCAATGCTATCCGCAATATCATGATTACGGGTATGCAAGGCACACAAGTCCGCTTGGGTGACGTGGCAGACATTGTAGAAGAAAGTACACCACCCTCCATTGATCGTAAAGACCGCCAACGTGTGGTATCAGTTAATCTGACCCAAGCTCCGGGAGCAGCCCTCAGCGATTTGGTCAATGAAACCAAACAGGCTCTCAAAAAAGTGCAGATACCCGATGGTGTGAGCTATGATATAGGCGGTACATACGAAGACCAACAAAAATCATTCGGCGATCTCTTTACGCTGATGGGGTTGATTGTGTTGCTCGTATTCATTGTGATGGCAGCTCAGTTCGAAAGTCTTTTAGACCCGTTTGTCATCATGTTCTCCATTCCTTTTGCCATCACCGGAGTCATCTTAGGTTTGCTTATTACCGGCATCCCGTTCGGTGTAATGGGATTGATTGGTATGATTATGCTAATGGGTATTGTGGTCAAAAACGGTATTGTGCTGATAGACTATACCCGCCTATGCCGAGAACGGGGAATGAGTATTTTGGAGAGTGTGGTGGCCGCTGGACGTAGTCGTTTGCGTCCGGTGCTGATGACCACATTGACCACCGTGCTCGGTATGGTGCCCATGGCACTGGGCATAGGCGAAGGCTCCGAAATGTGGCAACCCATGGGGGTCACCGTAGCTTTCGGCTTGGCCGTAAGCACAATGGTTACTCTGTTGCTTGTACCCACGGTATATGCCGTATCCTCCGGCATCAAACTCAAACGCTCACGCCGCAAGCATCATAAAAAATTAAGTAAAACAGTCTAAAAGATTAAGCATTATGGGAGAATTAAAAATGGTATTCATTACCTACAATCAGGCCTATCATCCGCTGATACTCCGTGCTCTCCGGCACAACAATCTCAAAGGATATTCCAGCTGGGACCAAGTGCAGGGACGAGGCTCATACGATGGCGAACCTCATCTGGGCGACCATGCATGGCCGGTACTCAATCAAGCGATGGCAGTGGTCTGCCCCAAGGAAGCCATAGAAGGTCTTTTTGCCGATTTGCGCAAACTGGACAATGATGCACCCGAACAAGGATTGCGTGCTTTTGTGATGCCGGTGGAACAAACTTTTCGATAATCGAACCCCATAAGTACAATACAATCACAGCATCACACGTTACTATAATGTCCGGCATTTATCAGATTCAGCCACAGACAAAAAACTTCTTCTATTAAATTGAGTAGGAAGAAAACTACTTCGTTTTCTTCCTGCTTGATTTGCCCCATTATCGGACAGCAATAATTTAGAATGCGACCTTTACAATAGAGATTTGCTATATCTTTTATCTGGCGGCGTTAATTAAAAAGCCCTATCTTTGCTCTCGTTAATATGTTTAATTTAAGAAAAGCGAATATTATGAAACAGAAAAACATCACCCTCATTATTTTATTGCTTGTCCTTTCTATAGCTATCTTTTGTGGCTGTGAAGCCATGGGAAAAATTAAAGACCCCAACGGATTAGGCATCACAAGCACTGCCCCTGTGGAAGTGAGATTTTCCATTCCCGTTGATGTACAACAATTTAACCTGCAAACAGCTCTGGCTCCCGAACTGAAAGCCACAAAGGCAGGTGGCGAACGTGTGGTATATTCCGGTATCTTGAAATGGGATTTCG
>CAMFNC010000177.1 GCA_945965245.1 uncultured Porphyromonas sp.
AAATCAATTTCATTTTATGCATAAAATTTTCGGCACTATCTGAAAACGCATTTAAATGGTTGCAACATAGTGCGAACTCGCGTTAAATAAAAAGACAAATCCCTATCTTTGCCTTGGTCTGTATGACCGAATAATATTATCTGATTACTAATATCTGCACATGAATAACGCATTCGATTATATTGTGGTGGGTGGCGGATTGGCCGGGCTTTACACTGCATACAGAGCGGCCTGCACCGGAGGCTCCGTGGCAGTCATTACCAAGGAAGACATCACCCTGAGCAATTCTTTTTATGCCCAAGGAGGCATTGCTGCCGTGACCGCCGAAGACGATAAGCCTGCCAATCACTTCGAAGATACCATCGAAGCCGGGCGCGGTCTGTGTGATGAGGAAGCTGTGCGCATCCTCACCGAAGAAGCCCCCTTGCGTATTCGCGAACTCATCGAATTGGGTATGCACTTCGACCTTGAAGCCGATGGTGATTTGGCTTTGGGACTCGAAGGCGGTCATCACCACAAGCGTATTCTACATGCCGGAGGCGATAGCACCGGGCGGCGTGTAACCGAATTTATGATTGACGAAGTGCAGCATCATGAGCGAATTCGGATTTTTACCGAGCGTCATGCCGTGGAACTGCTGGTGGATACCCAAGGTTGTTATGGTGTGCGTACTTGGAACTGGGAAACCGACTCCGAGGAGGTCTTTATCGGCAGACATATCGTGATGGCCACTGGAGGATCGGCAGCCATCTATCGCCGTACCACCAACCCACGTGTCACATTGGGCGATGGTATTGCCATCTGCTACCGTGCCGGATGTCGGGTGCGCGATATGGAATTTGTACAGTTTCATCCCACGGCTCTCTATACCTCTGGTGGCGAGGCTTTCCTGATTAGCGAAGCTGTGCGTGGCGAGGGTGCACATCTATATAATAAGGAGTGTAAACGTTTCATGGTGCCCATTCATGAGCTGGCAGAACTGGCACCGCGCGATGTGGTGGCACGTCAGATTTTTCTGGAAATGCGCCGTACCGACTCGGAATACGTAACCCTTTCGCTCAAACATCTGCCTGCCGATGTACTGTTGCATCGTTTCCCAACCATAGCCCGCCATTGCGCCGAATTGGGGCTGGATTTCACAGACCACATCCCTGTGTCACCGGCAGCTCACTATACTGTGGGCGGAGTGGAAACAGACCTATACGGACAAACCTCCGTACCCCATCTCTATGCTGTGGGTGAATTGGCCAGCACCGGTATCATGGGAGCCAATCGATTGGCATCCAATTCTCTGATAGAATGTTTGGTGTTCGGCCATCGGGTGGTGGAAGATACTGTTCGGAGTGCAGGTCATCCACTGCAAAATCCTTCTGAAGTGCCCCTGCGTTTGCCAGCTCCCGATGAACCCATTTTGTACGAACAAATCAAAAGCCGACTGGCCAAATTGCTGATGCGCAAGGTGGGCATTATCCGAAACGAAGCGGAATTACAAGAAACTCTGCAAGAGATAAGAGAGATGCGTCGCTCCACCCAGAATTATTCCGTGGGTGACTTGTATGGACGCTTTACTGCCCAATTGCTGGATGTGGCAGAATTGATTACTCGTGGTGCGCTCAATCGGCGTGAGAGTCGTGGCGGCCATTACCGTGAAGATTTCCCCGAATCCGGCGAAGACTTCCGTTGTCACCTCCGCAACACGCTCGCCTAATCCCACCCTTCGGTGTCTTTGATTGGTAGAACAAACGTGAGTTTGGTCTAAGGACACCGGTGCAATCAAATGCGTGAGTCCTATGACAGGATGCGGTCGGATGTGAGTTTTGTTGCTTTTTTTCGTTACTTTGTAAGGCTGGATATTTTTAATACCGATAGATACGTATTCATGAATTTTCTTAAAAAACTTTTTGGCGGAAGTTCTGCGGAAGTTCCCCAAACGGATAGCGCCGAACTTCAAACCGCCGTGGCTGAAGAAAATGCTACCGATAAAAATGCCCTGCGCCAAGCCGATACGCTGAAATTCGATGCACTGCGTGCGCTGAAATTCAATGAAATAGACTTTGCCATTCAGGCTCTGGGCAAATCCATCGAATTAAGTCCTCGGTTCGAAACCCGATACTATTTGGGCATGGCACTGGTCAAGGCCAATCGGCAGGAGGAAGCTCTAGATCAATTTTCGCTGGTGTTGCATGAACAGCCGGAACATACGCTCACACTCTTGCAGCGCGCCCATTTGCATTTGCAGCATGGTAGCTATGCCGAGGCTGTGGCCGATGCCGAAAAGGTGCTGCTTCTGACCGAGGAGGACGAACAGAAACTGACCGCCGGTCGTCTGATAGCCGAGTCGTATGCCGGCGGAGAAGATTGGGCTGCGGCAGTGCAGGCTTTGGATGCAGCCATAGCACTGCCGGAACAGGATAACTATGAGGTGCGCCTGCTGCGTGCCCGCTATTTGGTCAATTTGAACGAGTATGACCGTGCGGAGGAAGATTTGCAAATCTTGGCCGAACAGAATCCGCATGAGGAATTGGTGCCTCTGGTACGTGCCCGTATGGCTCGCGCTCGTCGGAGCGATGAGGATGCCATGATGCATTATCGTGAGGCGTTGGAATTGGACCCTTTTAATGATATGGCTTATCGGGGATTGGCAGAATTGATGCCCGACCGTTCCGCGGCTCTCGAACTCATTGGCACGGTTTTCGAGGAGCAACCGCATAATTTGTCCATCGGTCTATTGCTCAAACAATTGTTGGAAGAGCAGGGTAAAGCCGAAGAGGCCGTCGCTTTGGCCGAAAAGCTCAAAGCCATGGAGCCGAAAGTGGGGCAAGACCCCGACCAAGTGGCCAAGGGATTGTATTCCGGAGGCATATATTAACGGTTTATGGCAAAAGAAAAAAAGTGGTATGTGGTATGGCAGGGTGTGGAGCCGGGTATCTATGAAACCTGGACGGACTGCCAACTCCAAATCAAAGGCTATACCGGTGCACGTTACAAGAGTTTTCTGAGCTATGAGGCGGCACGTGAGGCGTATGAGGATGGTCCGGATGCTTTTTACCGCAAGAATTACGGCAACGAACGTCCCCGTTCTGTCATAACGGCAGCGGTGTGTGTGCCCAGTCTCTGTGTGGATGCCGCTTGTAGTGGTAATCCGGGGCCGATGGAGTACCGAGGCGTATGGACGGATAGTCACCGACAGGTATTCCGGGTGGGACCCATGCAGGGCGGCACCAATAACATCGGTGAATTTCTGGCCATTGTGCATGGATTGGCATGGCTCAGGCAGATGGGCTCGGATATGCCCATCTATTCTGATAGCGTGACGGCTCTTGCATGGGTACGCAATAAGAAGTGTAAGACGCTGATACCACGCACAGTGCAGAGCGAACCGCTATTCGACTTGATAGCCAGAGCCGAAAAGTGGCTTATGGAACATACTTACACCAACCGCCTCATCAAATGGGATACACCCAACTGGGGCGAAATACCGGCAGACTTCGGGAGGAAATAAATGCCGCGCATACTGGTCTATAATCCCGGTCATGAAGAGGCTCTGAAATTGGCACCGGGTGCAGCCTATACACCACCTCGTATCGTGCGGCAGATGATGGCGGATTTATCGCTTTTGCGCTGCTATGAGGCGGATGCCGAAGATTTGATTTTTGTGCCCACGCTTTCGGGCGATGATTTCCGGCTCTATAATCGTGCCGGGGAGCCGACTGCTCCCACCGAGGTCGTTTACGATTTGGATTTGTGGGCAGCCGAGCCACATACGGCTACACTGATGGGGCGGATATTGAGCAGTGGGAGTGTTCGGGTGCGTCTGCCCCGGTATCCGTCCTCACTTTCACAAATGGCTCACCGCCGGACGGCTGTCGAATGTCTGAAGTCGTTGGACGCTGCTCCGGAACTCATCCCCTTGTGGGTAAATACACCGGAGGCTCTCTCCGCTGCCATCCGTCATTTTACGCTTACCGTACCGGGATTGTCTGCCGTTGTGCTCAAGCGTCCTTATACTTGCAGTGGCAGAGGGGTGCAGATGTTGTTCCTGCCACTTGGCGAACAGTTGGAGAGGGCTTTGTGCAGCCGCAAATCTCTGGAGCAGGGATTCAGCATCGAACCTTATTGGTCGGTGCTGGAAAATTGGGCTACCGAGTGGTATTGCACGGCACATGGCGAGGTGTCATATTGCGCCCTCTCGCTTTTCAGTACATCCGATAGGGGCTATACCGGCAATCTGATGATGCCTCAAGGGGAATTGGAACAACGGATGATGCAAATCTTGGGCGGTGAAAGTGCGTGGTGCGAATTTGTGGTACGGATGCAGCAGACATTGAGCCGATTGCTATGCGGCTATGAGGGCTACCTTGGTGTGGATATGTTTACCTATCGCCATCCGTCCGGCGAAATGAAGTTGCATCCCTGCGTGGAAATCAACGTGCGCAGCACCATGGGGCTGATGGCACACCGCATTTACCAAGCATTGCACCCGGCACCCCAGCATCTAACCTTTAAACTGTTGTATGCCCCCACGTCCGAGGCTTTGCAACGGAGTGTGGATGTCGTGCGAAAAGCCGAGGGCTACCTTGCTCTCACCCCCATCGGTGAGCAAACCCGCTGTCACGCTTATATTGTGAATAGTCAAATCAATACAAAATAATAACAATCCGATATGAATAATCAGACCCCTAAAGTGGGGGATACCATCCGCTTTTTGAATGCTACGGGCGGTGGCATCGTGACCCGTGTGGAGCGTGGCCTTGCCTATGTGGAAGACCAAGATGGCTTCGAAATACCCACCCCGGTAAATGAATGTGTGGTGGTGGGCGCAAGTGATACTTTTATCCCGGCATATAAGCCTCCCAAGTTGGGCAAATATAAAAACCAAGAGCGAGACCCAAAGGCGGATAATGCATCCAGAATCAATCGCGGGGATTTCGAAAAACCTGCTACACCATCCAAACCGGAACCCAAACCGCCGCATACCTTTCTGCCCGGTGGTAATAAACTGAATGTCTATCTGGCTTTTCTAAGTACCGACATCAAACGGCTGGGGCAGTCATCCTATTTGGCATATCTGGTCAATGACAGTAATTATGTGCTTCACTTTGCCTATATGAATCAGCAGGAGGGCACACGCTGGCATCTGCGCCATGCGGAGGTCGTGGAGCCGAATATGAAAGTACTGATAGAGCAATTCGAAGCCTCCGATATCAACGAATTGGAGCGCCTGGTGGTGCAGTTTGTGGCTTACCAGACCGGTCGCTCGTTCGACCTCAAGCCGGCAGTGGCTGTGCAGGTGCACCCGGATACTGTCAAGTTCTTCAAACTGCACAGTTTTGGAGAAAATGATTTCTTCGATGAACCGGCATGGGTCATCCCCATTGTGGAAGATGATGTGCCTATCGGGAGCAAACCTCTCGATGCCGAAAAGATAGAGGCTGCGATGAAAGCCAAAAAACATGTGGACCGTGAGCCGGCACGCAAACCGGTTTCTGCCTCATCTCAACCTAACGAGGCGATGGAAATAGATCTCCATGCTGCCGAATTGTTGGATAATACGCGAGGGATGAGTGCCGGCGATATACTGCAATATCAATTGAGCAAATTTCGGGAGGTGATGGATGCCGAACTGAAGCATCGGGGACGAAAAATCGTCTTTATTCACGGTAAAGGCGAAGGGGTGCTGCGCAAAGCCATGGAGCAGGAATTGAAGAAGAAATATCCGCATTGCCGCTATCAGGATGCCTCTTTTCGCGAATACGGCTACGGCGCCACACTTGTGACCATCGGTTGAACATGCATTCATGGAAATAGAACATAAATTTTTGGTTCGTAACGGCGACTTTCGGAGTCAAGCCACTGCCATACACCAAATCCGACAAGGCTACCTGTCTTCGCAGCCGGGGCTTACGGTGCGGGTGCGCATGGCAGACGACCGAGCCTTTCTGACCCTGAAGGGACCGAGCATGGACGGTGGTCTGAGCCGTGAGGAATGGGAATATGCCATTCCGGTGGAGGACGCTTTGGGAATGTTTACTCTGTGTGGTTCCAGAGTCATCGAAAAAGAACGCTATATAGTGCCTCACTGCGGACATTTGTGGGATGTGGATGTTTTTCATGGCCGGCTGGAAGGTCTGGTGATGGCAGAAGTGGAGGTTTCATCGGCCAACGAAACGTTTGTCCTGCCCGAATGGCTAGGACGCGAAGTGACCGGTGATAAGCATTACTATAATGCCTATCTCTCTCAAACAAAAGAATTACCTTTGATTTATTAACCCTCAAATCATACTTAACAGATGAAAAGAAATCCATCTTTGTGCTTACTGCTCTGTTTGGCTCTGTGGTTGCCAAACATCCGTATGGCTCGTGCCGATGAAGGTATGTGGCTGTTGCAACAACTTGGCCGTAAATATGCCGATATGAAACAACGCGGCCTGAAACTCAAACAATACGACATCTATAACCCTCAAGGCACATCGCTCAAGGATGCAGTGGTTGTTTTCGATCGTGGTTGTACGGGCGAGGTGGTTTCGTCGCAGGGGCTGGTACTCACCAATCACCACTGCGGATACGATGCCATCCAGCAACTCAGTTCCATAGAACATAATTATTTGGAAAATGGATATTGGGCAATGAGCCTCGAAGATGAATTGCCCGCACAAGGCATCAGTGTGACCTTTATTGATAAAATCGAGGATGTAACAAATTATGTGCATGCCGAATTGGCCAAAGGCAAAGACCCCAACAGCATGAATTATCTTTCGCATAAATATCTGCGGTCTCTGGCTGTGGCTAAGGTGGGCAAGGATTTTTTGGCCAATAATCCCGGTACGGAAGTGGAAATCAAGGCTTTCTATGATGGCAATAAATACTTGATGTTTACAAAAAAAATCTATACCGACATTCGCTTTGTGGGTGCACCCCCCAGCAGCATCGGCAAATTCGGTGCCGATACGGATAACTGGATGTGGCCGCGCCATACGGGAGACTTTTCTGTATTTCGCATTTATACGGATACAAACGGCAATCCCGCTCCTTACTCTCCAGCCAATATTCCTCTCAAACCCAAACGTTGGCTCAATATCAGCACGCAGGGTGTGCAACAGGGCAGTTTTGCCATGATTCTCGGTTTCCCGGGTACCACACATCGCTTCTATACACCCGCCGAAGTGGACGAATGGAAGAGCATTGACAATGATATCCGCATTCGTATGCGTGCCATCCGTCAGCAGGTAATGCTGCGTGAGATGTTGGCTGACCCGAAAATCAAAATCATGTATTCTGCCAAATATGCCGGTTCAGAAAATGCTTATAAACGAGCCATCGGTGCCAATTGGGCTATTGATACTAAGGATTTGCGCATTGCCAAAAAACAGCAGCAAGACAACCTTTTGGCTTGGGGAAAACGCAACGCTAAGCCGCAATATGACCAAGCCGTGGGCAATATTGCCTCACAGATTGATGCACGCCGCGAATTGCGCCGCCGCCAATGGTATCTGGATGAAGGTATCCTGCGTGGTATCGAACTGACTTTCGCTCCCACGCTGAACGATAAAAAGATTGCTGCTCTACGTATGCCTGCCGGTAGTCCGTCTCACCAAAAAGTGATGGAATATTTGCGCAATGCTTTCGATGCTTATCACAATAAGGATTACAGCATGCGGGTAGATCGGCTGATAGCCAAAGCTATGCTCACGGAGTATACCAAGCAGATAGCTGAGACTCACTGGCCGACGGCTCTACGTGAAGGCGTAAAGACTCATGGTTCTGTGACGGCCTATGTGGACTATATGATAGACAATAGTGTGATGCGCAGCCGCGAAACATTTGATGCGCTGCTGAAAAGCCCCACCGAAAAGATTATCGAAGTGTTGTCCAAAGACCCAGTGTGTCTTTTTGCTAATTCTGTGACAGACGAATATCACTCCTTAGTCAATCTCTTGGCTCCGTTCAATGACCCCATTTCCCGTGCTCGCCGCACTTATGTGGAAGGTTTGATGCAGTCGCAAGGAGAAGAAACCTTGTGGCCCGATGCCAACTTTACGATGCGCTTTACTTATGGCGTTGTGAAGGGCTATAGTCCTCGCGATGGTGTGGATTACGGCTTCCAGACCACATTGGACGGTGTAATGCAAAAGGAAGATCCCACCAATTGGGAATTTGTGGTGCCGGATAAATTGAAAGAAATATACCAAAAGCAGGATTTCGGACGTTGGGGCATTACCTTGTGCAACGGCAATAAGCGCATGCCGGTGGCATTCTGTGCCACCACGCATACCACGGGCGGTAATTCCGGCAGTCCTGTACTCAATGAATACGGGCATCTGATTGGTTTGAATTTCGACCGCAACTGGGAAGGCGTTGGCGGCGACATCCAATACCTGCCCGACTATCAACGCAGTATCATCGTGGATATACGCTATGTGATGATGATTATCCAAAAGTTCGGTGGTTGCCAACGTCTGATTGATGAAATGACTTTCAGTAAATAATGCGATAACTCAAATAGTTGGTGATTTAGTCTCTGGTATAGAGGCTAAATAGCTAACTTTGAGACAAATCTCAATAAATACATACTTTCTATGAAGTTTTTCTTGGATACAGCCAATCTGGAGCAAATCCGCGAGGCTAACGATTTGGGTGTTTTGGATGGTGTGACCACCAATCCCTCACTGATGGCCAAAGAAGGCATCAGCGGAACCGAAAACTGCAATAAGCACTATGTGGATATCTGCAATATTGTACCCGGTGGAGATATCAGCGCAGAAGTGATTGCCACGGAATATGAGGCTATGATTAAGGAGGGTATGGCTCTGCATGAGTTGCATCCGCAGATCGTGGTTAAAGTGCCTTGTATCGCCGATGGTATCAAAGCTATCAAATATTTCTCCGAGCATGGTATCCGCACCAACTGCACTTTGGTCTTCAGCCTTGGTCAGGCACTTTTGGCAGCCAAAGCCGGTGCCACTTATGTATCGCCTTTTGTGGGTCGTCTGGATGACATTAGCAGCGATGGAATAGACCTTGTGGCCAACATTGTGGAGATGTATCGCTATTATGGTTTTGAAACACAGGTGCTAGCAGCTTCCATTCGTCATACGCAGCATATTATCGACTGCCTCCATGCCGGTGCTGATGTGGCCACTTGTCCGCTTTCTGCCATCAAAGGCTTGCTCAAGCACCCGCTTACCGATAGCGGTCTGAGGCAGTTCCTCGAAGACCACCGCAAGGTGACCGAACAAGCCAAAAACAAATAGAGGTATTTGCCTTATTATTTCAATCGAAAAGGGGATGTTGCTTATTTGCAAACATCCCCTTTTCGATTGGATATGGATGGCTGAAACTATGGATTGCCGAACTGCATTCGATACAATGCAGCATAATGTCCGTTTAACTTCAAGAGCTCTTCATGATGTCCGCGTTCCACGATGCGCCCGTCGTGCAGGACACAGATCATATCGGCATTCATGATGGTGGAGAGGCGGTGAGCCACTACGATGGTGGTGCGCACAGCCATCAGATTTTCCAGTGCTTGTTGCACATAACGCTCGGACTGAGTGTCCAGAGCAGATGTGGCTTCGTCTAAAATCAGGATGGGTGGATTTTTGAGTATGGCGCGGGCAATGCTCAAACGCTGCTTCTGCCCGCCACTCAATTTGCCTCCACGGTCACCAATGTTGGTATCATAGCCATCGGGTAGCTGGTCTATAAATTCATCGGCGTATGCAATCTTGGCAGCTTGTTTGACTTCATCGAGTGCGGCTTTCTGTACACCGAAAGTAATATTATTATATACCGAGTCATTGAAGAGAATGGCTTCTTGGTTCACATTGCCCATCAACCCTCTCAAATCGGTGGTACTCACGCTGCGAATATCTGTTCCATCTATGGTGATCGTTCCTTGCTGCACATCATAAAAACGAGGTAGAAGATCCACCATGGTGCTTTTCCCACTACCGGAGTGCCCCACCAGAGCTACAGTTTGCCCTTTCCGAATAGTCAAATCAATGTCTTTGAGTACCCACTCATCGGCATATTTGAATGATACGTGATTGTATCTAATCTCATCTTCGAATTGAATGGGCAGGGGTTTTTCCGGTTCTTGTATTTTATCTTCTGCCATCAGAATTTGATCGATGCGAGTCATGGATGCCATTCCTTTTTCCACAGAATAAACGGATCGGCTCAGCTCTTTAGCAGGATTGATGATGCTATAGAAAATAACCAGATAATAAATAAAGGTGGAAGCGTCTATTCCTCCGGTGTTGTTCAAAATCAAAGAACCGCCATACCATAGCACAATGGCCATGGTTACAGTTCCCAAAAACTCGCTCATGGGATGTGCCATGGCATATCGGGCGGATACTTTGATATCGGCATGACGATAGTCTTCATTGGCTTTTACGAAGCGACGGTCTATTTTGTCTTGAGCATTGAAGGCTTTGATAATCCGCAAACCGCCGAGTGTTTCTTCCACTTGGCTCATCAGATATCCCCATAAGTTTTGCGCATTGAGGCTGCTCTTTTTCAGCGTTTTTCCCACCGTGCCCATCACATAGCCGGCTACCGGCAATAGTATCAGCACAAAGAGAGTGAGTTTCCAGCTGATTACAATCAAGGCCACAAGGTAGATGATTATAAGAATGGGGTCTTTAATCAGCATATCCAAGGAACTCATCACCGAACTTTCCACTTGATTGACGTCACCCGACATACGTGCCAAAATATCGCCTTTGCGCTCCTCACTGAAAAAAGAGAGTGGAAGTTGCAAAATCTTATGATTGAGTTGATTTCGGATGTCGCGTACGATGCCGGTGCGAGAGGGTATCATGCAGTATAGGGCAAGGTAGGCCGAGGCCACTTTGAGAAAAGTCATGACCACAAGGTAGATGCCCAACATTATCAATGTGAAAGAAGCACCTTGTGTATCAATCAGATGCGATACATACCAGCTGAAATCGTTCGTTAATGCATTGGCCCATGCCGTGATGCCTTTGATGCTGAAAGGGTAGCCACTCAGCGGAATATATTCTGTTACTTGATTGTCTATGCGGAAGAGAATGCGCAGAATGGGCATAATCAACGAAAAGGCCAAGAGGTTGAGCAGTGCGCTCAAGATGTTGGCCGCTATACTAAGCACCAGATACCAGCGATAGGGTGGAATAAAACGCTTGAGTAAGCGCAAAAATTGTCTCATAATCTATGTCTGTTAGCGGACTGTACTGATTTCTTTTTTCAGATATTGTCCTGTATAAGATGCTGTCACCTGTGTCAATTGTTCGGGTGTGCAGGCTGCCACCAGACGGCCTCCTTGTGCACCACCTTCGGGTCCGAGATCCAACACCCAGTCGGCAGCTTTGATTACTTCCGGATTGTGCTCCACCACCACCACGGAGTGTCCTTGCTTGATGAGCGCATCGAGTGCTTTGAGCAGCACACGGATATCGTGATAATGCAAACCGGTGGTGGGCTCGTCGAAAATAAACAGTGTGGGTTCATCGGTATTATGGGTAAGGAAATAAGCCAATTTGACACGCTGGTTTTCACCACCGGACAGCGTGGAACTGTTTTGCCCCAATTTGATGTAACCCAATCCCACATCTTGCAGTGGTTTCAGCCGTTTCAGTATCTTTTTGGAGGTGCCATCGGAAGAGGGATTGGCTTCGAAGAACTCCATGGCCTGATTGACCGTCATTTCCAGCACGTCATATATATTGGCGCCTGCGTAGGTAACTTCCAGTATTTCTTTGCGAAACCGTTTGCCGCCACATTCTTCGCAGGGCAATTGCAGATCTGCCATGAATTGCATTTCTACGGTGATGACGCCATCGCCTTTGCAGTTTTCACACCTACCGCCTTCTTTATTGAAACTGAAATAATAAGGAAGAAAACCCATTTGGCGGCTGAGGGGTTGGTCGGCAAAGAGCTTGCGGATTTCATCATGCGCCCCCACATAGGTGGAGGGGTTGGAGCGCGAACTTCGGCCGATATTGCTCTGGTCCACATATTGCACGGCGCGGATGCTGCTGAGGTCGCCCGTAATGTCTTTACATGCTATGCCGGTCGTTGATTCGCCCTCCAGTTTGCGCTTGACGGCTTCGGCAAAGATTTCGCGCACCAATGTACTCTTGCCGCTGCCACTCACGCCGGTCACTACTGTTAAGGTGTGTAGGGGGAAGCGTGCCGTGATATGCTTGAGGTTGTGCTGATATGCATCGTGGATTTCGATATATTGATTCCATTTGCGGCGATGCTTGGGTATGGGCATAGAGTCTCTGCCCGTGAGATAAGCTGCCGTATAGCCGGGGGTTCCCTGATGAATCTCTTGGGCAGGGCCGGCATACACGACTCGTCCGCCCAATCTCCCGGCATCCGGACCAATGTCGATGATGAAATCGGCGGCTTCCATCATTTCCTTGTCATGCTCTACTACTACCACGGTATTGCCCAGATCGCGTAGCTTGCGCACCACATGAATGAGTCGTTCCGTGTCGCGTGGATGCAGCCCGATACTCGGTTCGTCCAGCACATAGAGCGAGCCCACCAGACTACTGCCCAGCTGTGTGGCCAGTGTAATGCGTTGGCTTTCGCCACCCGAAAGCGTGTTGGCAGGTCTATCGAGGGTTAGGTATCCCAAACCTACATCCTGCAAATAACCTAATCGATGGGTGATTTCATAGAGCAGGCGTTGGGCTATGTGACGGTCTTGTGCATTCAGTTCCAGAGCGGCAAACCATGCGGCAGCCTCATCGATGGTCATGCTGACCAATTCCGATATATTCAGTCCGCCGATGCGTACACACAGGGCGTCGAAGCGCAATCGTTGTCCACCACATTCCGGACAAACCGTTTTGCCACGGAAGTGAGCCAGGCGTACCCGGTTTTGGATTTTGTGCATGTCGCGCCGAAGGTATTCGAAATAGGCATCTATGCCTTCTAATTCTCCTTGTGGTGAGTCGGCAGGACTGCCATGCCAGAGCAGATTGCGTTCTTTTTGGGAGAGGTCGCAGTATGGGCGATGGATGGGAAAGTCGAAAGCCGCCGAGTGCTTGATGAAATACTTGAGCCATTCCGAAGATTTAGGCCCTACCCAGCATGCCACACAGCCTTCGTAGAGGCTTTTGGATTTGTCCGGGATAACCAAATCTTCGTCAATGCCCATCACCATGCCGAAGCCTTCGCATGTGGGGCAGGCTCCTATAGGATTATTGAAACTGAACATCTCCGGAACCGGTTCGCGGAATGTGATGCCATCGGCTTCGAAAATATGATTGAATTCTTTTTGCGTGGTATGACCGTCGATGTCTGTGCGCACCAGACAGACACCATTACCTTCGAAAAAAGCAGTTTCTGCCGAGTCTGCCAATCGGCTCAATTGATTTTTATCTTTCTGATCGATAACAAGGCGGTCTATGAGCAGGCAGATGTCTGCGTTTTCAAGCCATTTATCATCCGTTTCAGAAAGCAGATGTTCGATGCGTTGCAGCGTGCCGTCCACCATCAGTCGGGTGTAGCCTTGTTGGAGTTGCACCTCGATGTGCTCGCGACGTGAACGGTCTTCGGGGAAAGCCGTAGGCGTGAGCAGATACACTTTGGTGCCGTCGGGGTGGTTGGAGGCATATGCCACCACATCTGCCACCGTATGCTTTTTGACCACCTCTCCGCTTACGGGAGAAATGGTTTGACCGATGCGGGCAAAGAGTAACCGCAGATATTCCTGAATTTCGGAACAAGTGCCCACCGTGCTACGTGGATTACGTGCCACGACTCGCTGTTGGATGGCCACCGCAGGCGGGATGCCACGAATCACATCACATTCCGGTTTGGGCATTCTACCCAGAAATTGGCGGGCGTATGCCGAAAGACTTTCTACGTATCGGCGTTGCCCCTCGGCGTATAGGGTGTCGAAAGCCAGCGAACTCTTGCCACTACCGCTTACACCGGTGATAACCACCAATTGGCCGCGTGGAATATCCACATCGATGCTTTTGAGGTTGTTGACCCGAATGCCGCGCAACACGATTCTATCTTCGTGTTCCACTTTGCCGGAGAATCGCAATTGTTCGTTAAGAGGTAATGGTGATTTTTTGGACATTCCGTAAGATTAGTTTGGAGTTTGATCTTGCAGGCGCGTCATTCTTCGGTCGGCTTTTTCGGCATCGCGTTGCAGCGCATTACGTTGCATCAGCAAGTCTGATAGTTGCAGTGTTTGAGCCAATGCTTGCACATCGGCCGGGGATAGTGCGATTTCATGAAGAGTCTTTCCGGACTCGGACAAGTAAGCCATGCGCAGTGATTTCTTTTCGTGGGCGGCCTGCTGTATCATTTGTATCACGGCTTGGCTTTGTTGTGGCTGATACGATACCAGTTCATTGAAGAGGCTTCCATCTCGATAGCGATAGTTTAGTCCGCCGTCATAAGCTACCGATTCAGTGGCGGCTGTAATATCATCGGGCATCATGCGCAGCTTCACAGCGGTGTGATTTAGAACATGATTCCCCTGATATACAGAGGTTAGCGTGCAGTTTCCCCCTTCCTGTATAGCGGCACGCAGATAAGAGCGGTTTCGGTTTTGATCCGGGAGTAGGGATGGGTGGAAATATTCTTGGGGGGTGCCATATTGCGTATTGCCATAGAGTGTAAAATCTCGTAGGGTACTGTCTATGCGTCGCTGCATCATAGGCATCAGACTGTCTATGTATCGCCGATTGCGTGCTGCCTCTTCGCTCATCACAGCCCGTTTCAGGCTCATGCCCAAGCGGCGATTGATGGTGTCGGTGAGGTAAGTCTTATTCAGGCTGTCTATCAGTCGGTATGCCAATGCATAGTCGCCGGCTGTACGTGCGCTGTCGGCTTGCCGGAGCAATTGTTGGGCTGCATGGCCGTTTCTTTGGCAGGAAAGCGTCAGTAGCACCCCTATGCAAAGCGGTATCAGCAGGATGATAATTCGTTTCATTGTCTTACAGGAGCGTCTTCCAATATTTGTTCCAGCAATTTCCATTCGGCACCGATTTCTTTTTGCAGCATCGGTGTGCAGGGCAGTAGAGGCATACGCAGTACATTATGGTTAATGAGCATCATCTGGTAGAGCAGTGTTTTGATGCCGGAGGGATTGCCCTCTCTAAAGAGCAATGCGTTCAGGTTGGTCAATCGGCTTTCTATAGCCAGAGCCGTATCCCAATCGCCATTTATGGCTGCATGAACCATCTTGCCAAAAGTAAGTGGCAGAGCATTGCCGATGACCGATATAACCCCTTTGGCTCCCCGTTCTATATGCGCCAAAGCATGACCATCATCGCCGGAAAGCACACAGAAATCGGCACGTTGCAATCCGTTTACCACTTCGGATACGATATCCATATCGTTGCCCGCCTCTTTCAGCCCCACGATGTTAGGACATTGCTTGGCCAGACGCAGAGTGGTTTCGGAGCACATGTTCACTCCGGTACGTCCGGGGATATTATATAGGATGATAGGTAATGGGCAGACTTCGGCAAAGGTTTTGAAGTGGCGATAGATACCTTCTTGTGTTGGTTTATTGTAATATGGTACCACGGAAAGAATGCCGTCCACACGGCTCTTGTCCATCCCTTGGATGCGTTCCATCACTCGGTGGGTGTCATTGCTACCCAAACCCATCACAATGGGAATTCGACCACCGGTGATTTCATATACACAATCTATGATTTTTGCACGATCTTCCTTATAGACACACGATGACTCTCCGGTGGAACCGTTCAGCACAAAGAAATCCACACCACGGGCAATCTGATATTCTACTAATCGGCTCATGGAGCGACAGTCCACCGAGCCATCGGGATTGAACGGTGTGACCAATGCCACTCCCAAACCCTGAAATGTGCGATATTCGTCCATCTTAACTTTCTCTAATATAGTTTTATCCACAAAAGTACTTTTTTTACCTCGTTTTCTCATCACTCATGCCACACGAATTGGCATAAAGAAAGGGGGATATGCACGCATTTCGGTGCATTCCCCCTTGAGTTGTGTATATTGGAAAAACGGTTATCGTTTGCCCACGTGATGATCCACCAAGATAGCATGGCTGTCGCCGTAAAGTTTCAGTTTGGCAATCACGTCGTTTACGGATTGTTCTTCTTCCACCTGTTCTTTCACAAATCCCATGAAGAATTCGCGACTGGGCAGGTCGTGCAACTCTTCGGCCAAATCCACCAAACTGATGATGCTTTCGGATACGGCACATTCGTGTTTGAGCACGGATTCCATTATTTCCAAAGCCGTGCCGTATTCGTTGGGCACTTCGCAAATGGGCATAATCACGGGTCTACCACCCCGACGACTCAGATAGTCAATCATGGCGTAGGCATGCTCCATTTCTTCTTCGGCCTGCTTGCGCATCCAGTGAGCAAAGCCATCAAAGCTGTTGTATGCAAAGTGCACAGACATAGCTAAATAAAGATGAGAAGACCACATTTCGGCGTTAATCTGCCGGTTGATGGCTTCTTCCATTTTCTTGTTCAATTCCATATCAATACCGATTTTGATTTTATTGATGATTTCATGGGCAGCCTTGAGGTTGCCACGTTTACTATTTCAACAACAATGAAATCCGGTTTGTTCGTTGCAGATTGCCTTTTGCAGTATTTCCTGCGTGTAGCGGATAGGGGTTACCGAACCGTATGGTGGCAGAGAGGAGAATGCATTGCGCAGCAAGGTCTCTCCGGCAATAGCTCTAGCAGCGTTGATAACTCCTCCGTGGCAAAAGACCAAGAGCGTGCGATGTCCGGTATCAGGCATTTGGTTGCCGATGAAGTCGAGGATGCGGTTGTATTGATCCATCACACATTCACCGCCCGGCACGCGTTGGGTCAGATAGGGTCTGAAAAAGTCGAAATCATGCTCTTCTCCGATGATTTCATCCCAAGGCTTCATTTCCCACTCTCCGAAGTTCAATTCCTTCAGCACGGCGTCCACCGTAATGGATTGGGGTGGCGGACAGCAATATTGTGCCAGCTTCAGCGCACGTGTGAGCGGACTGCTGAAAACGGCGTCTGGCTTCAAATGTTCGATTTGTTTGCGTGTCTGCGGAGCCTCTTGAGGAAAAGTACTGCTCAGTTCCACATCGGTATGCCCATAGCAGATGATTTTGTATTTGGGGTCTACGGCGGTATGTCTTACCCAGTAGATGGTGAGCGAAGAGTGTTGTTTTTGTTCCATGTCTTTTATGCGGTCAGTGCCTGAAATAACCTTTCTGATAAGGGAAACCTGCCCACACATCAACCTTGTTGAAGACGGGAGTGTGAGCAGGATGATTGGATACAAAAGGTCTTATCGAGAATCAGTCTTCGTCGAGGTGACGACTGTTATTGCGTGCTCTGCCTTTGTTGGTATGTGCCATTTCCGGTTTGGCGGTTCGTTTGGCTGCCGGTTTGCGATGCTGTTGCGGAGCATTGTGATCGGCAAACTGCCTGTCCCATTCATCGTTTTCAAAGCGACGAGCGGGTCGTTCTCCACCTCGTTGATTGCTATTCCCGACAGGGAATTTCTTGCCGGGTTTGGTGTTTCGAGGGCGATTGTCCATCTCTTCTTCCTCTTGGACAGACTGCTCATATTCGGCCTCGCGAATCAGGTCTGCCACGGGCAGATCCATATCGTCCAAAAGAACTTCGTCGTCTGCGCCCACCACATCGGTAAGGCCGGCCTCGCGGCCATTGATAATTACGCGACCATCGCGAATCAGCTGTTCCACATCACGACGTGAGCCTATACCGGCATCACTCAGCAGTTTGTTGATTCTCAGTTTCATCTGTTTTCTTTAGTGTGAAGCAAGAATTTGAATTAGTATTTTTTGATAAGAATTATTTTTTGGTCAATGCCAAAATCCGCGCATAGATGCTCTCCGGATTGAGGGGAACATCAGGGGTGTCGAATAGGTTATCTTCGGCACGGTGTGCATAGGCCACCGAGCCGTCCTCGGGTCGGGTGTTCCGCCAGATGGTCAGTGAGCGCGTACCCACCAATGCCGCCAAATGTGGCGAACCGCTATCCATGGCCACCAAGAGGCGCAGACGCTGCATAATGACCAGACTTTCCGCCAAACTCAATACACCTGCAGTATTGAGCACATCCGTATATTGATGTTCGTAGGCAGACAGGGCTTCTGCTTCCGCTCCCGGAGCACCGAAGAGAAAGACCACGTAGTGATGCGACTCCATCAGCATGGCAATGAGGCGGTTCATCCTATCGGCAGGATAGACTTTGGCGGGGTCTTGGGCAAAAGGGGCAATGCCGAGCCAGATACGCTGCTCGAACTGTTTGTAGGTCGGAAACATATTCTGCATGGCCATCCGCACATCGCGGCTGACGTGTAGCAGGGGCAATTCGGTAGGTACCTTCAGCCCGGCTCTGCGCAGCACCTCGCTGTATTGCTCCAGTTTGGAGGGCGCAGCGTGTTTGCCTGGGTGTACTTTGTACGGTTTGGCTCCGAATAGGCGCGCGTATGTGCGCACCAAAGCCGAACGCCACGAACCTTGCAGGTCGATAACCTCATTCAGTTGTTCGCGACGCAGGCGATAGGCAAACTTGAGCACACCCCACACAAACCGCTCTTCGCGCTTCGTATCCATGGCCATAGCCTCCATGTTGGCAGGCGGATTGAAGAGCAATGCTGTCAGAAAAGGCTGAGAAAGCAGCGTAAAGATGCAGTCCGGATTGGCCAACGCCACTCCATATAGCAGCTGTGCCACCATAGCCATATCACCTACAGCCTGCAGTCTGATAATCAAGATGCGCTTCACGGGAAAATGGGGATACCAAAAGAAATGTAGTACATAAGAAGATGCTATCGTATGCCATGAATCCCACGCAGATGGCAGATGCAGCCGAGTCTGTCGGGTGGCGTCGGATTGATTTACGGCTTGCTCCTTAAGAGGCGGAGCCATTCTGTGTTTCTATTCGATGGGCAAAATTGTTTTTATACCGCATCAAAGATAGGGAAAAAAACGATATAACCTCAATCCCATAACTCTTTGTGCGACAGCTGCTAATTTTTTATGCATAAATCGATTTCATTTTAT
>CAMFNC010000178.1 GCA_945965245.1 uncultured Porphyromonas sp.
TTTTATGCATAAAATAAAATCAAACTGTATTTATCTTTTCGGCACACCGCAAATAACGCAGAAATAAATTAACTTTGTTAAGGTATGTATGCTCGGTATCGTATTCATGCATACTGCACGAACTTTAACATTATTAACCAAGCTATTTGTATATAAATGGGAAGAGTATTGATTATCGGCGCCGGTGGCGTGGGTACAGTAGTAGCCAAAAAAGTGGCTATGAATGCCGACATTTTCACAGACATTATGTTGGCAAGCCGAACCAAAAGTAAATGCGACCGTCTGGCGCAGGAAATCGAACAACAATTGGGCGTAAAGATTGCCACGGCAGCCGTGGATGCAGACAATGTGGAGGAATTGGCTGCCTTGATGAAATCGTTCAAGCCAGACCTTTGTATCAACGTGGCACTGCCCTATCAGGATTTGCACATCATGGATGCGTGCCTTCTGGCCGGGGTCAATTACCTCGATACCGCCAATTATGAGCCGCTGGAGGAAGCCAAATATGAATACAGCTGGCAATGGGCATACCAAGACCGCTTCAAAGAGGCCGGCCTTACCGCCATACTCGGTTGCGGTTTCGACCCCGGTGTAACCAGCGTATTTACCGCCTACGCCGCCAAGCATCACTTTGACGAAATCCAATATCTGGACATCGTGGACTGCAATGGTGGTGACCACCACAAGGCCTTTGCCACCAACTTCAATCCCGAAATCAACATCCGTGAGATTACTCAAAAGGGCAAATACTACGAAAACGGCAAATGGATAGAAACCGAACCACAGGAAATCCATAAAGGGCTGAACTATCCGAATATCGGCGAACGCGAAAGCTATTTGCTCTATCACGAGGAGTTGGAAAGTCTGGTCAAGAACTACCCCACCATCAAGCGTGCACGCTTCTGGATGACTTTCGGACAGGAATACCTGACTCACCTGCGCGTGATGCAAAATATCGGGATGACACGCATCGACCCCATTATGTATAATGGTGTGGAAATCGTGCCCATCCAATTCCTCAAAGCCGTGCTGCCCAATCCCGGCGATTT
Source organism: uncultured Porphyromonas sp. (assembly GCA_945965245.1). Lineage (GTDB taxonomy): Bacteria > Bacteroidota > Bacteroidia > Bacteroidales > Porphyromonadaceae > Porphyromonas. The sequence continues at coordinate 1,050 of CAMFNC010000178.1, forward strand.
GGGCGAAAACTATACGGGCGAAACCAGCATCGGCTGTCGCATCCGTGGTATCAAGGACGGCAAGGAGCATACATACTATGTATGGAATAATTGCAGCCATGAAGCATCATACAAAGAAACCGGAGCGCAGGGCGTAAGCTATACCACCGGTGTTCCTGCCACTATCGGAGCCATGATGTTTATGAAAGGTCTGTGGCGCAAACCGGGTGTATTCAACGTAGAGGAATTCGACCCGGACCCCTTTATGACAGAACTGCCCAAGCAAGGATTGCCTTGGCATGAAAGCCACGATATAGACATCGAACTTTAACCCCCCTCTTATACCAATATACACCTTTATTACAGACTCCATTACACTGACTCATGATGGATAACGAATTGCCGGAAAACGGTACGGATAATGAATTGCCGCAAGAATTGACCTACACAGATACCAATGCCAAATCCACCGCTCTGCCTCCATTGAGCGGAATGTATCAGAATTGGTTTTTGGACTATGCCTCGTATGTAATTCTGGAGCGTGCCGTGCCCCATATAGAAGATGGCCTGAAGCCGGTGCAGCGGCGTGTATTGCACGCCATGAAAACGCTGGACAACGGCAGACGAATCAAGGTGGCCAAGATTGTGGGTGCCGCCATGGCTTTTCACCCGCATGGGGATGCATCCATCAATGATGCTTTGGTACAATTGGGTCAAAAGGGTTATCTGATAGATACCCAAGGAAACTGGGGTAACATCCTTACAGGTGACGAAGCAGCAGCCGGCCGATACATTGAGGCCGGGCTGTCTGCTTTTGCTCTGGAGGTGGCATTTAACGAGCAGATTACACAGTGGAAAAAAACTTATGATGGCAGCACCGATGAACCCATTGCCCTGCCACTCAAATTCCCTCTGCTGCTGGCTCAGGGAGCCGAAGGGATTGCCGTGGGTCTGGCTTCCAAAATCCTGCCTCACAACTTCAACGACCTATTAGACGCCTGCTGCGCCACGCTGTGCAATGAGCCGTTTGAGCTGTATCCGGACTTCCCAACCGGAGGTCTAATTGATGTATCGCGCTACAATGATGGCGAAAGGGGAGGGGTAATCAAAAGCCGCGCCTCCATCGTGAAGTTGGACAGTCGCACGCTCAGCATCACGGAGCTGCCGGCCGGCAAGAATACGACCACACTGATAGAGTCTATCCTAAAGGCCAACGAAAAGGGAAAAATCAAAATCAAAAAAGTGGATGATATGACGGCCTCCACAGCCGACATACGTATCCATCTGGCAGCCGGCACGTCGTCGGACAAAACCATTGACGCCCTCTATGCCTTTACCGACTGCGAAGTGAGCATATCGCCCAATGCCTGTGTGATATACAACGATAAGCCGGTTTTCACCACAGTGAGCGAGATACTGAAATTCTCGGCACGCCGCACAGAGCAACTTCTGCTCAAGGAACTGACCATACGATTGGGCGAACGGCAAGAGAAATACTTATTGGCATCGCTCGAACGCATTTTCATCGAAGAGCGTATCTATAAAGACCGGGAATTTGAAGAGGCCAAGAGCGAAGCGGTGGCTCTGGCACATATCGACAAACGTATCACGCCTTGGAAAGAGCAGTTTATACGCCCCATCACCACAGACGATTTGCGCCGCCTTTTGGAAATTCGCATGGCCAGCATCCTCAAATTCAACATTCCGAAACATGAGGAAATGATGGCACGCCTCGAAGAAGAGATTGCCACACTGAAAGACAACATCGAACACATCACGGATTATACCATCCACTGGTTCGAATACCTGAAAGGTCGCTACGGTCATCTGCATCCGCGCCTTACACGCATCACAAACTTCAGCAACATCGAGGCCATCAAGGTGGCAGAATTGGACGAAAAACTTTATGTAAACCGCAGCGAAGGGTTTGTGGGTACTTCGCTCAAAGGCGATGAATTTATCTGCAATGTATCGGCCATAGACGACATCATCATTTTCTTCCGCTCCGGTAAGTATATGATTACCAAGGTGGAAGACAAAAAGTTTGTAGGCACGGATGAGATCATTCACATTGCCCGTTTCGACAAATCGGACGAACGCACCATTTACAACGTTATCTACCGCGACGGCAAAAACGGAGCTTATTTCATCAAACGCTTCAACGTAACGTCGGTAACACGCGACAAGGATTACGACCTGACACTGGGCACAGCCGGCTCCAAAGTCATCTACTTTACCGCCAACGGCAATGGCGAAGCCGAAGTGGTACGTGTGAAGCTGAAACGGAAACCCAAGCAACGAATTGACGAGTTCGACAAAGATTTCTCCGAAATTCTGATTAAAGCCAAAACCGCCAGAGGCAATCTGCTCACTCGCAGCGATGTGAAGAGCATCACCCTCAAGACCCAAGGCAGTAGTACGCTGGGCGGTAGAAAGGTTTGGTTCGACCCCGATGTGCACCGCATCAATTACAACGAACAGGGAGAACTCCTCGGCGATTTCTTTGCCGAAGACCGCATCCTTGTGATTTTGAAAAACGGCGAGTGCTACACCACAGACTTCAACGAAACCAATCACTATGAGACCAATATCTGGCGTATCGAAAAATACGACCCACGCAAGATTTGGACTGCTGTTTATTTCGATGCCGAGCAGCAATACTACTACATGAAACGCTTTGCCATAGATGATGACAAACGTGAGCCAATCATGGGCGAAGGCGAAGGTAATGACCTGAAGTTGCTCACCGAAAACTACTATGCGCGCTTTGAGGTGGTCATGGGCGGCGAAGATGCCCACCGCAAGCCATTGCTTATCGATGCAGAGGAATTCATCGGTATCAAAAGCGTGCGCGCCAAAGGCAAACGCATGACCACCTTTGCCGTGGAGTCTATTCGGGAATTGGAACCGCTCAAGCCCAATCCGATTGACGAAAAAGAAGCCACAGAGATGGAAGAAAAATCGAACGACTATACCGAGGATGATGGAATGCTCAATCTGTTTGCCAACGAACCCTCCTAACCCACATTCATCATGCGCACCATACTACGTCTTTGCCTTTTATCCCTTATGCTCCTGCTTCCGGCTGGTTCTTCGGTCATGGCACAGCACACCTCCCCTACCGACAGCGTAACCCTGAACACGGAAAGAAAAAGAGGTTTCATGGGCAGGGTTTGTGATTATTGGAACGACCTTACCACCCCCCAAGAGGTGGTAAATCCCATCCGATACCACACTTCGCTATTGGGAGTGGGCGGACTGATACAGCACGATTCTTACCTATCTCCACTGAATTACGGTGGTTACAGAGCCACCTTGATGACCGAAGTCTATACGCCGCTTGGTAAACCGTTACTCGGCACATCCCTGCACCGATTTGCAGCCGAATTGGACGCAGGCTGGGCTCTCAATCCGGCTCAAAACGCCATCTTCTATTCCATCTTCGGTAATGTATATGGCAGTTATCTATACAAATGGTCACCGGCCAAACAATTAAACCTATTCGGCGGTCCCGGTCTGCGATTAGGTACGGGAGGTGTGTGGAGCACACGCAATGGCAATAATCCGGGCACATTGCGTCTTTATGCCGATGTAACGGCACACGGCACAATTACTTATCGGCTGCCTTCCGAACGGTGGGGATTGCTGTTTAGGCTGAGCGATGAGGTTAGTCTGTTGGGGGCAGGCTTCTCGCAGGAATACGGCGAGAGCTACTACGAACGGTTTATACTGAATTCCCAAGGGCAAATTACCGACAGGCTCTATCTGCGACATCCGGGCAGTGGTTTCTCGAACAGGCTGATGCTGACTGTGGACATTCCGCTACTGGATTATGCTACTTTGATGCTAGGCTATCGCCACGGTTACGAGTCCTCGAATGTAAACCGAATACAGACCTATGAGTCTTCTCACTCGCTATTAGTCGGCTTTAGTATGCTCTTCCAAAATCTGCATGGTCGCAAAAACAATATCCGATACTCTCCGCTATGAAAAAGTTATCCATTCTGATGGGCTTGCTATTATCGGCACTCCTACTTTCCTGCTCCACCAAAGGCGAATTCACCACCAATCCACAAAAGAACTTCGATGCGCTATGGGAAGTTTTGGACAGGAACTATTGCTTCTTCAACGAAAAGTTGCCTGCCGACTCCACTTGGCGAGACTATTATGATAAATATCATCCGCAAATCAGACCCGGCATGAGCACGGACTCGCTCTTTCTGATTATGTCGCAATTGCTGGGCGAGTTGAAAGACGGTCATGTGAATTTATACAGCACCTTCGATGTGGGACGTTATTGGAATTGGCGCGACGATTATCCCACCAACTTCAGCCGGGAACTGACAGACAAATATTTGGGCAAAGACTATCACATAGCCGGCGGAGCTGCTTACCGCTATTTGGAATACAACCGGCACGCCACCGATAGCATCGGCTACATCCGCTACGCTTCGTTTTCTTCGCCGCTCTCCCACTCCAACATCAATGCCATGCTCAGTCGCTTTTCGTTTTGCAAAGGGCTGATTATTGACATTCGGGACAATGGCGGTGGCGTGCTGACCACTTCCGACCTCTTTTTGCAGCACTTTTTGCCCCAAAGAACGCTAACAGGGTACATATCGCATAAGACAGGACCCGAACATAACGATTTTTCCAAGCCCCTACCCATCTATGTGGATACACTCACAAGCGGGGTCAAATGGTTCCGACCGGTGGTGGTGCTTTCCAATCGCGGTGTATTCAGTTCGGCAAACGACTTTGTGATGAAGATGAAACCGCTCAAATTAGTCACCATCATAGGCGATCGCTCCGGCGGTGGCGCCGGGTTACCCGCATCCAGCGAGCTACCCAATGGTTGGGCGGTGCGCTATTCGTCTGCAAGAATGACGGATGCACAGGGCAAGAGCACGGAATTCGGTATCGACCCCGAAGTGTGGGTATCGCTGAAAGATGAAGATAGGCAAAAAGGCGAAGACACCTTAATCGAAACCGCCATCGCTCACATCAATAAGATTTACGAAGAAATGAAGAAGAAAAAATAGACTATCACTTAACATTATTCATAAAATAATCACACAAATCTATGGCAACTCCAGAATTCAAGTATCAGAAACCCTTCCCCATGGGTGAGGACAAGACTGAATACTATCACCTGACCAAAGACTATGTATCGGTAGAGCAATTTGCCGGACAGGAGGTACTGTGCATAGACCCCGAGGGTCTGCGCCTTTTGGCACGCACGGCATTCCACGATGTGGCTTTCTATCTGCGTCCGGAACACCAAAAGCAGGTGGCTCAAATCCTCGATGACCCCGAAGCCAGTGACAATGATAAGTTTGTGGCACTGACGTTCCTGCGTAATGCGGAAGTATCCGCCAAAGGACAGCTCCCCTTCTGTCAAGATACCGGCACTGCCATCATCTTGGGCAAAAAAGGTCAGCAGGTATGGACGGGCGGACACGACGAGGAATACCTATCGCACGGCGTCTATGACACCTATACCACAGACAATCTGCGCTACTCGCAGAATGCTCCGCTGGATATGTACAAGGAGGTAAATACCGGATGCAATCTGCCGGCTCAAATCGACCTGATGGCAGTGGATGGCATGGAATACAATTTCCTCTGCATCGCCAAAGGTGGCGGCTCTGCCAATAAGACTTACCTCTACCAGGAAACCAAGGCACTGCTCACGCCCGATAAACTCAAGAGATTCATCATGGAAAAAATCGGTACGCTGGGCACGGCGGCTTGTCCTCCGTATCACATTGCCATCGTGATCGGTGGCACATCTGCCGAACTGAACCTCAAGACCGTGAAGCTGGCATCCGCCAAGTATTACGACGAACTGCCCGATACCGGCAACGAACTCGGACGTGCCTTCCGCGACAAAGCACTCGAAGCCGAAATCCGTGAGGCTTGCTACCAATTAGGGCTGGGTGCACAATTCGGCGGCAAATACTATGCACACGACATCCGTGTGATTCGTTTGCCTCGTCACGGTGCTTCCTGCCCCGTGGGATTGGGCGTCAGCTGCTCTGCCGACCGCAATATCAAAGCTAAAATCAACCGTGAAGGTATCTGGGTGGAACGTCTGGAAACGAACCCCGGTCAATATATCCCCGAAGCCTTGCGCCAAGATTCCGAAGGCAAATCCATCCGCATCGACCTCAATCGCCCCATGGCAGAAATACTGAAAGAATTGACCCAATATCCTGTTTCCACTCGCCTTTCGCTCAATGGCACCATCATTGTGGGACGCGACATTGCTCATGCCAAGCTCAAAGAACGTATCGACAACGGCGAAGATCTGCCTCAATACATCAAAGACCACCCCATCTATTACGCCGGTCCCGCCAAGACACCCAAAGGTATGCCCAGCGGCTCTTTCGGCCCCACCACGGCTGGTCGTATGGATAGTTATGTGGACCTCTTCCAGGCCCATGGCGGCAGCATGATTATGATAGCCAAAGGCAACCGAAGCCGGCAGGTAACCGATGCCTGCCACAAACATGGTGGTTTCTATTTGGGCAGCATCGGCGGTCCGGCAGCAATTCTGGCTCAAAACAGCATCAAGAAAGTGGAATGCCTCGAATATCCAGAATTGGGCATGGAGGCCATCTGGAAGATCGAAGTGGAAGACTTCCCTGCTTTCATCTTGGTGGACGACAAGGGCAACGACTTCTTCACCCAAATCCGTGAAAAGTGTGCAGGCTGCAGTCTGAATAAATAAGCCATCGGGAACACATTTCCCCATTAATAAAAAGGGCGCAAGTGGGATTAAACTCCGCTTGCGCCCTTTCTTAGTATGCGGCTTCGGGCGGTGTTGAAAATTTATGCATAATTGATTTTTCGCTTGCGAACTATCTTGCTGAGGAGTAGAGTGGTACCTTTTGAGAATAGATGAATAGGTAACGATTTAGAAATGAGCGGAGTGCTTTGAGGTACATTGTTTTGAAT